>CBIGQT010000560.1:0-2714 GCA_966191655.1 uncultured Ginsengibacter sp. | reverse complement strand
TTATGCAAGTTGTTGATGGTGTTGATGTTCAGTCAGCAACATTAGGTGTGCCATTAGGAAATGCAATTGGGCCAACAGAGCTGGATATTCAGAGCGTGGAAATTACGCCCGGCGCTTCTTCCGCGTTGTATGGTATGAACGCAATAAATGGAATGAGTAACCTGACAACTAAAAGCCCTTTTATTTCGCAGGGATTAAGTATATACCAGCAATTAGGCTTTAATCATATTAATGATGTTGAAAAATCTGCAAGCCCTCTTACAACTACGGCTATCCGTTATGCAAAAGCATTTAATAATAAATTCGCTTTTAAAATAAATGCCAGTTATTTAAAAGGTTCTGATTGGGTTGCCAATAATACTGCAGATTTTAATCCTCAACCAATTGCCAATCCTGCGTTTCCCGAATTATCAGGAAGTAATAATGTCGCTTATGATGGAGTAAATTCTTATGGAAATGAAACTAACATTGTTATTATAGATAAAAATAGTAAAACATATAACGTCCGCCGTACAGGCTATCTAGAAAAAGACTTGACTAATTACGATGTGCAAAATGTAAAACTTGATGGTGGATTATATTATAAAATAACGCCTCAGACAGAAGCATCTTATACTTACCGTTATGGAACAATGAATGGGGTTTTTCAACGAGGTAACCGGATCAGGTTACAAGGCGCTAATGTTCAAAATCACAAAATTGAAATTTCTAATCCCGACTTTTTAATTCGTGCTTATGTCTCAATAGAAAATTCAGGAAATTCTTATGCAATGAAACCTCTTGCTGATAATCTTGAATTATCTTTTAAAACAAATAAAAAATGGGCTTCTGATTACACAACTGCATTAAACAACGCTTTAACAGGCGGTGACGATATTGTAGCCGCATCTAATGCTGCAAGAGCAGCAGCAGATTATGGTCGCTTCACTCCGGGTACAGCAGCTTTCGATGAACAAGTATCTAAAATAAAATCTATAAATGATTGGGATATTTATCCTACAAGTTCAAATCCTTTAAACACAACCGGTGGAGCAGCGTTCGCAACAAGCAGCAGATTTTACCAGGCGGAAGGAACATGGAACTTACACAAGTATATAAGCTTCGCTAATGTATTGGTTGGAGCTGATTACAGATTATATGACCTGATACCTGATGGAAATAATTTTGTTGACTTCAGCAAGCCACTTGATGAACGCAATACACCTGGTGGCAAAAATATTCACTATGGAAAAGTCGGTGGTTTCGTTCAGGCTGCAAAGCCATTACTGGAAAGTAAATTAAATCTTACAGCATCATTAAGAATTGATAAAAATACCGAGTATGATGCAAAATTTAATCCCCGTTTTTCTGCAGTATATACTTTAAATAAAATACATTCTTTCCGGGCATCATGGCAAAATGGATTTCGCTTTCCATCGTTGTTTGAAGCATTTTCCTTTGTTAATAACGGTGGGGTTAGACGCGTAGGTGGATTACCAATTGTAGAACAAGGACTTAATTATTATTCTAATGCTGCTTTAAGTTCATCCATAACTGCTTTTACAAATAAAGTAAACGCTTTGAGAAATGTCACCCCGGGACTTAGCTTTAATGATGCTGCCTTACAGGCTAGTAACCTTTTAAAAGTTGGAAATGCAGCACCATTAAAACCTGAACAAATTAATTCTCTTGAAGTGGGATACAGAGCATCTTTGTTAGATAATAAATTATTTATTGATGCAGAGGCTTATTTCAACAGTTATAAATATTTCATCGGGCAACTTGAAAATGCTGTACCTAAAAGCGGAAGTGTAAATGACTTTAGTGATACAACTGTTTTAAAAAGTTTATACAATAATAGCAATGCTACACGTTATCGTGTTCAGGCAAATAGCCAATTTCCTGTAAAAAATTATGGCTTTGCAGCAGGCGTTACTTACAATATTTATAAAACATTTTCCGCAAGTTTTAATGCTAATTATAATAAGCTATCACAAACAAATCCTAATGATCCATTAATACCCGGCTTTAATACACCTGACTGGGCAACCAACGTTAGTTTCGGGAATCGTGCCGTAACAGAACACATAGGATTTAATATAGTATGGCATTGGCAAAATAGTTTCTACTGGCAAAATCTTTTTGGCAATGGAACTATTGCTGCATATAATACAATAGATGCACAGATTACATATAATGCGCCAAAGATTAATAGCACATTTAAATTAGGTGGTACTGATATTTTAAATCATAAGTATTACCAATACATTGGCGGCCCAACTATTAGTGCGTTATATTATGTCACATGGACTATAGACAATCTATTTAAATAGCTTTTAAATATGTGTAATACAGATATAAATAAAGTCGTGTGACCGGGTGGTAAGGTGCAGGTCTGCAAAACCTTTCACGGTGGTTCGAATCCACCCATGCCCTCGGAAAATTTTTATAAATCAAGAGCAATCGTTTGAGCAAGGCAGTATTTCTACGCTGCCTTTTTAGAATTGAGATTTAAAAACTTAAAGCTTTAGGAAAGGAGAATAAAAAACTTGCTTTGTTCTAAACGATTGCATGAAGTACATTTGCAATCCAAATTCGAATAAAGTAATTATAATATGAAATTACACCCAATTACTGAAGCTATTCGCACACAAACTGAACGCACTAAAGAAATGGAACACTCTACTCCGTTATTTTTAACGAGCAGCTTTGTTTTTGATAATGCTGAAGAAATG
>CBIGQT010000559.1:0-2719 GCA_966191655.1 uncultured Ginsengibacter sp. | reverse complement strand
TTTCTGGTGTCGCCTGCTTCCGGGCACATTACCGGCCAGAGCCTGGTGATTGATGGAGGATGGACATCGGTTAGCCCGTCGCCATATTAATCGTCATCTTCGCTCAAGTTTCTCAGCCCATTTAGTTGGTGCAGGACTTGTGACTCTTCTCCCTTACGGCGTTATTTCAGTCAATGGAGGTATTCTCAGTTCGCTTATATGAGGAGCGGGCAACGTATACGCGTACCCGATAGTTAAGTTGTCCCCGAAGACATTGTGGCCAATCTAAAAAAAGATTTGTTTATCTTAGATGCCCTGCGGCAGGAACTACAATAGAACAAGCAGAAGAACTTTATTTTATGGGGAAATGTATAACAGCAAAGGTTAAACGCAATTACTTGCGGGTAATTAATTATACTTCTTTTCACTAATCATTATATATTTTCCACGAACTTGCGTACAAGAAATTACCGGATGAAACAAATAATTTTATTTTGTGTATGCCTGCCTGCAATTGTATTTACTGAGGCGCAGGTTACCGCCCAGGTGAATAGTTGGCGCATAGCGCTGGAACGAAAGGATGGTAAACAGGTAATATTTGAACTTGAACGAAAACAGGAACATGATAAAACAGTTTTGTATGTTATTAACGCTGCAGAGAGGATAAAAATAACTGATGTGAAAATAGCAGGAGACTCCATCTTCTTTGCCATGCCTTCTTTTGAATCGTCTTTTAAGGTAAGATTGCAGGCGGATGGCGATATAAGTGGAATGTATATAAAAGGAACTGCCGGCGCTACACAATACTGGCCGCTTTATGGATACGCAAATATGAATCGCTTTAGCGCTGGCTTCCCAGCTACAAGCAATAACATCTCAGGCAGGTGGGATGTTAGTATTACCCGTGCAAATGGTACCATCCGTAAGGCTGTGGCAGTTTTTGAACAGAACGGAAATAGACTTACAGCTACTTTCTTAACCCCTTCTGCAGATTACCGGTATCTCGATGGAATTGTAACCGGCGATTCATTGATACTATCAGCTTTTGATGGTGATAATGCCCGTTTATTCGAAGCAAAAATTTCAAATGCAAATACGATATCAGGCGGTATTTTTTATAATGGTTATACAGGTAAGGAAACATGGACAGCAGAAAAGAATGATTCGGTTGCGTTGCTCGAAATAACTGAGCCAACAAAATTGCGTGAGGGAGAATTAAAACTGCATTTTACTTTCAAAGATTTGAAGGGCATACCTGTATCTATACACGACGAAAAGTATAAAAATAAAGTGGTGATTGTGCAGCTTATGGGAAGTTGGTGTGCCAACTGTCTTGATGAAACAAAGTTTCTTTCTAACTATTATAAAACCAATCGCTCAAAAGGCATTGAGATAATTGCCCTGGCTTATGAATTGACAACTGATATTGAGAGGTCAATAAAAAGCGTGGCTAAGTTTCAAAAATTATTGGATGTACAATATCCCATGCTCATTACTGGCGTTACAGCCAGCGATGAAAAAAAGACAGAAAAGACATTGCCACAGCTTACGGCCATCAGGTCTTTTCCAACAACTATTTTTATTGATAAAAAGGGAAATGTGAGGGAAATACAAACAAATTTTTATGGACCCGGAAGCGGCGAATATTATTTGATAACTAAAAATAAATTTTATAAAACAGTTGATCGGTTGCTTAATGAATAGACATCGTTTATCTAACGCATGTAGTTAAATGATTACTTTTGTTCTTTCAAATTTTTTTATTTAAACAATTAAACTATTGCAACAATGAAAAGAATAATTTCAAAAGTGCTTGTTTTAGCGTTGCTCGGAGTGATTTTCACTTCGGTGGTGAACGCACAGGATGAGGACAAATCAAAGCGCCCAAGCCCGCCTGCAACGGCTACCGGCAATGTGATGGGAGCCACTATTACCATTATTTACAGCAGTCCTGCAGTGAAAGGTAGAAAGATATGGGGTGGCCTGGTCCCCTATGATGAAGTTTGGCGAACAGGTGCTAACGAGGCTACTATCTTTGAAACCAATAAGGATATAAAGGTTGAAGGTAAAAATCTGCCTGCCGGAAAATATAGCTTATATACCATACCCGGACAAAATGAATGGGTGATTATTTTTAATTCGAAAACCGGCCAATGGGGAGTAAAAAATGATGAGAGCACAACCGAAGAACCTGCCAGCGACGTATTAAGAGTAACCGTTAAACCTGTGAAATCAGCTGCTTTTAACGAGCGAATGAAATTTGTCGTAGATAAAAATGGCATGGCTCTTGAATGGGAAAACCTTAAAGTGCCGGTTTCAATAAAATAATTTTTTCAATTTCTTTAATTGTCCGGTAATGTTATTTATAATTGACAGTAGCGGATAATTTTATGTATTAATAATAGAAAACAATCATCATAAGATATTACAGGCTGCCGGTAATACGGTTCAATAAGAATTGAAATTTTTTTATAGATTTATTGTTGACAAGTCTTTATGTAGTATAACTGTTATGCCTAAACGAATAAATCAGGTAACCAGCATGAGTATCTTATGCAGGCACATTTTGTAATAAAAACGAGATAGGAAGTATAGCAGTGTACTTGATTTTACCAACCCTATAGCTATCGGATGAAAGGATTTAGCCTACTTTTGAATATCAATATAAATAGAACCTAATACATGTTTATATGAATAAGAAACTTAAACAAAACCTCAGTAGTTCAGGGGAAGACAAAAG
>CBIGQT010000558.1:0-2726 GCA_966191655.1 uncultured Ginsengibacter sp. | reverse complement strand
AAAACAGATTGGATTGCTAAGGGATACCCAACTAAAAAAGAATAATTACTGTTCTATTTTCCTGTGGTCTTATATTGGAATCAGAATTTTTAAGAATGCATTTAAAGTGCGATGATAACCTTAATATTTCAATAGACTTCATGGTAAATAATCCACAGATGTTAACATCTTTCCTGTTCGCCTGAGGCACATAACTCAATGATTATTGAATTATGAAAATCGGTCTTGAAAATCGAAGTAAATTTTTTACTTGTAAAAATTGTACTTACCAATAATTTTTTTTATATTGAGTTAAAGCTTGATATCATGAAAAATTTAATTTTCTGCTGTATAGTAGTATTCACTGCTATAGGCTGTGCTTCTAATGTAAAAGAAACTCCGAAAATGCCCGGGGCCTACTTTATGACTTCACAAACAGTTAATGATGGCCAAAAGGATACGAAATATACAGACCTTAAGCAGCTCAAAATTTATACAGATAGTATGATGATGTTTGCACAGGTAAATCCCGGGGATTCTGTATCGGGATTTGGTGTTGGATTTTATACAGCAGATGCAGGAATTGTAATTGAAAATAATATTTATAGTGCAAGGGACACAATAGTTAATGCACCAGCAGCTTATACTTTAAATATTAAAATTACCCCGAACGGTTATACGCAAGTGATTCCTGAAATAGTTATCAATTCTCAAAAGTCAAAGCTTACTGAAGAATATCAATCGGTTGGCAAAGCACAAAAATCGCCTTTGGATGGTGTATGGAAAGAGACAAATTCTTATACGTTGAAAGGAAATGATACTACAAAAAATAACAGAACACAATACAAGGCCTTTTACGCAGGCTACTTTATGTTTGGCCAAACTGTAAAAGACTCCGCTTCCAAAAGCCATGCTGGTATAGGGTTTGGGACTTTTGAAATGAATGGTGATAATCAAATAAAAGAAACAGACCTTAACTCAACTTATTCGATTATAGCCGGAAATTCTTTTAATGTAGACATTGAAATGAATGGTGCGGATAATTACAAGCAAACAATTTCCTACCCTGATGGATCAAAAAGCATTGAATTTTATGAAAGGCTAAAAAAATAGGTAGTTCCTTTCAATGTTTTTATTTTCCTTAACCTTGATTCTTTTACTTTTAAGGTTCATAGAAAAGAACCAAATGAAAATTTTTATTATTTCATTGTGCCTGCTTTACGGATTTTCCTCCAGTGCACAAAAGTATTATGAGTTTGAGGATACACGCCGAAAAAATGAATCCTTTGCAAGATTTCCAAAGAATGAAATAAGGGCCGATGCCGCTACTTTCACGTTATCAGGTATTGATGAAGCCGTTGGAAAAGATGAATTAAAAAAAATTCCATTTACTAACTTTGGGACTGACTTTATGAATTTTGCGGGCGATAATATTAAGGCTAATATTAAACTTTTACCCTTTGATAAAAGCAAACACAGACTGGATTACGACGAAAAATATTTAATAAGAATCGACAGGAAACCCTATTACGGAGATTATGGAAATGTTCCTAAAACATACATTGGAAATATTACCCTGACTATAGGCAATGACAGTATTGCTATACCTGCTACGGCTTATGCTGACCTTTATAATCTGAACCTAACGTACACGGATAAGGGAACTTTAAGATCACGAAATGGAATTTATAAATCGAAAGACGGGCACAGAATCTATTTATATGTTTTTTGCAAAGATGCAACCGGCAGCTACGAAGTAACCTGGATTATTCAGGATAATAAATATATGAGAAGGATACTTGATTACGGATTTATGTAATGATGTATTTATTACTCCTGATAAAGTTGGAATGGTTTTAGATGGGCAATTATATTATGCCTGATAAATCATCTGTTCTTTACCTAAGCAGGTTCGGAATAATTTCAGCAGTTTTATATTGCCTTCCGGTAATTTTATTTTTAAAAGACAGGCAATATACTGATACATGGCTTCTATATCTCGGAAGCGCCATATTTCTTATCTGCATTTTTGTTTTTGGAATTGTTTATGGAGGTAAAAAAAATGTGCAGAGCTCAAAAAAATATAATGGCTTTGTAGTTACTGTTTTAGGGGTTATTTTTTCGTGTATCCTGATTCTGTTGTTGGCTTTTATTTTAGCTCCCGGGGTTTTTGGAATTGGATCTGCCAACGACGTATTGCAACAAACACCCGCAGCAATTACAAAAAAGAATGAGCATGGTCTTTTGTTTATGATGCTTGGTGATGCCGCCATTGTTAATTTTTGTAAGAAAATTTTTTTCGCGGTAATGACTAGAAGCAAAAACGAAGAAAAAAAACTTCCTCCGAATGAATAAAAAAACAGGTAGATTTATTTTATTATTTTCCCTAAATTATTTTAAAATTTAATTTTTATAATGAACAAATTAGTAAGGGCACTAATTGCAGGGTGGGGTGCAAAGAAAATAGGAGGAGGATGTGTAAGTACGATTATTGTGTTTATAATTATTTATTATGCATTAGGCACTTGTAATTCACATCCTGTGCAAACCGTTCCTCAAAAAAATTCGGGCATTCAATCTCCGCGGAACAAAACGGCGGATATTTATTTTTTGCAAAAGAAACAGAACTTATTTCATTATGCTTAAATTTTAAAAATAGTTTATGTCTGAAAAAAATTTTTCTTCGGAAAAAAAGGTGATAAAGATCCCGTAATTAAGGCTCACGGGCAAGCAGAAGAGGATATTGA
>CBIGQT010000557.1:0-2732 GCA_966191655.1 uncultured Ginsengibacter sp. | reverse complement strand
GTTAAGAACAGAGACCGCAGGAATTGTCGCTGCGGTCTTGCTTTTAAATAAATAAATTTTTGGATGCTCTTTCGGAGAGGGATAGGTTGATGTTATTCCTGTACTACCAGTCTGAAGCCGTTTCCATGAATGTTTACAATTTCTATGCTTGGATCGTTTTTTAAATATTTACGAAGCTTGGCAATATAAACATCCATACTACGCCCATTAAAATAGGTATCGCTTCCCCATATTTTCTTAAGAGCTGTTTCTCTTGGTAACAAATCATTTTTATATTCACAAAGCATTTTCAGCAATTCGTTTTCTTTTGGAGATAAAGTCTGTACATCTTTGCCAACTCCTAACTGGCGCAATCTTGGATTAAAATGATACTGCCCCAAATCATATTCTGCATTGGCTTCTTCCCGATGCAATTCTTCGTTGCGTTTTAAAATAGCTTTTATTTTGTGTAATAGAACATCACTGTCGAATGGCTTTGTAATATAATCATCTGCTCCAAGCTTATATCCTTTAATAATATCATCCTTCATGGTTTTTGCAGATAAAAAGAATAAAGGTATGTCGGGATCCACATTCCTTATTTCTTCTGCAACGGTAAAGCCATCCATATTTGGCATCATTACGTCAAGAAGGCATATATCAAATTTTTCACGCTGAAAAGCAGCCAGGCCAAGCCTTCCGTCCCTTTCCAATACAACATCATAATCGTTTAGCTCAAGATAGTTTTTTAAGACCATTCCAAGATTTGGGTCGTCTTCACAAATTAAAATTTTAGGTTTTTTGTTCTCCATAATCATTTTTTTATTCTTAATAAAGGTATTTAGTTTTTATTAATTTGATTTACATATTTGTATACGGCTGCTAATTACAGCAAATTGGTTACTTAAAAAGTTAAAACATTCTTATCATTTCGTTTCGAGTTTGTAACTTTCAAAAAAAATAAAATGGCCAACAAAGATTCGTTTTCCGAAGCTATCAAAACAGGTTACACATTCAAGGGAGAAACTATAAAAATAGGTGCGGCTATCCTTGATGGTGAGGTGATACCTGAAGCAGAAATTTTTCTTCCTTTAAAAACAATGAACCGTCATGGGCTTGTAGCCGGAGCTACCGGTACCGGCAAAACGAAATCTTTTCAAATGATTGCTGAAGGCTTAAGTGATGCAAGTGTGCCTGTTTTGCTTATGGATATTAAAGGCGATTTAAGTGGTATTGCAGAAGGAGGAATTGTTAATGATAAAATCACAGAACGATATCAAAGTTTAAAAATGGAATATAAGCCTTGCCCATTTCCTGTTGATCTGCTAACACTAAGTCAACAAAAAGGAGTCAGGCTGCGGGCTACTGTTTCAGAATTTGGACCGGTGCTTCTCGCTAAAATTTTGGGATTGAACGATACCCAGGGTGGCGTTGTAGCTATGATATTTAAATATTGCGATGATAATAAACTTCCATTGCTCGACTTAAAAGACTTCATTAAAGTTTTGCAATATGTAGGCAATGAAGGAAAAAGTGAGTTGCAGGCATCATACGGAAATATTTCCACCACATCTACCGGAACAATTTTACGTAAAGTAATAGAATTACAACAACAAGGGGCAGATGTTTTCTTTGGGGAAAAAAGTTTTGAAGTTGAAGATCTAATGAGAAGTAGCGATGATGGTCGTGGTATGATTAGTGTTTTAAGAGTTACTGATATACAGGACAAACCAAAATTATTTTCAACATTTATGTTGCAGATGCTGGCGGAGCTTTATGCAGTGTGTCCGGAAGAAGGTGATCTTGATAAACCAAAATTGATAATATTTATTGATGAGGCACATCTTATTTTCCAGGAAGCAAGTAAGGCTTTGCTGGAAGAAATTGATACAATCATTAAACTGATACGCTCCAAAGGGATAGGAATTTATTTTTGTACACAAAACCCAATGGACGTACCAGCCAGTGTTTTGGGCCAGTTGGGCCTGAAAATACAACATGCTTTAAGAGCTTTTACTGCTGCTGATAGAACTGTTATAAAACAAACGGCGCAGAATTATCCTGAAACAACTTTTTATAAAACAGAAGACCTCATTACCCAACTGGGTATTGGAGAAGCTTTAGTTACCATTTTAAATGAAAAAGGAATTCCTACACCCTTAGCCCAGGTAATGATGCTTACACCAAGGAGTAGAATGGATGTACTTACAGACACTGAAATCAATAATATAGTTACCAATTCGAAACTGGTAGCAAAATATAACCAGGTGATTGATAGCAACAGCGCTTACGAAATGCTCACCGCTAAATTGCAACAAGCCGCAACGAACGCGTCAGTCAATGCTCCTGCTTCATCAAAACCAGCTAAACCTGAAGAAAGCACTTTAGAAAAAGTTGCCAATAATACCATTGTAAAAAGTATGATGAGGACCGCGGGTACTACTATTGTAAGAAGCCTGCTGGGCTCACTGGGCCTTGGCGGAAGAAGCAGAAGCTCGTCAAAAAGCTGGTTCTGACGCCGGATTTAAAAAAGTGTCACGTTTCCCCATGAGCACCAATTCAGCAGATTTCCCCTGATGAGGTTACCGTTTTCTTTATAGTATCCTTAAACTGAAAGGGTTATCATACCTGCCTAATACTCAATAGAATCTACCATTAACTAAGTTGGTATAGTAGAAACCCTCGATTTTTTAAAAATCTCTTAAAAAATCTTGCTTAATAGTAATTTCCACCCTATCTTCGTCTCGGTTTTT
>CBIGQT010000556.1:0-2736 GCA_966191655.1 uncultured Ginsengibacter sp. | reverse complement strand
AATTTTGAATGCTTTGTTCAATCAACACATAAAAAAACGCTGAAAATATAAATGCAATTACTATTGGTTCACTCATTAATTTAAACATATCCGAGAACTTTGGCTGTTCGGGTTTACCAGATCCCTCATGAGCAACAGATTCATCCAGCTTAGCAGAGAATAATAAAATAAATGCCACTAAAGACAAGCCTCCTATTAAGTAATATGCATTCAGCCATTCCGTTGATTGCGGATTTGAGTTATCTACAAACGAACTAAAAATAAAATACAAGGAAAGATTACCAACCATAAAAAAAGATTCAATGAAATTCATCATGCTGATGTGTTCTTTCGAATCTTTTGTAACGATTCCAATAGTGCTGTACACACTCATTTTTATTAATGCAAAACAGGAACCTACGGCAACAAATAATAATTTAATTGCGAAGAAAGAAGGTGTATTGGGAATGATAAAACAAATAGCAGTTATAATACCCAAAGCAAATAACATGGCACGTTTGTAACCAAATTTTGCTATATAAGATGCGACAAGAAAAGATACAATGGCAATACTTAAATCTTTGCAGGGATCGATCCATGCAGCGGCTTTTTTAGCAACACCAAAATTATTTTGAACCTGTAATATGGCAATACCAGAACTATTTAATAAAATAGCAAAAACAAAATAATTAATAAAGAGGGATAATTTTATTCTCCAGTTATGCATAAGCGAATCGTTAAAGTTATAAAACCGAATATACAATTTATTCGAGTATGTCAGGAACGTGAAAATTCTTTTATATTACTTTTGTAAACATTGCTGATATTTTTTGCAAATCAAATTTCTTTTATGAAAAAATATTGCCTGAATGTTTTGGGAATATGTCTATTTTTCTCATTTATGAATAATAATCAAATAAAAGCACAGCAAAGTGGTAATGAAAGAAAATGGTGGAAAGAAGCTGTTGTTTACCAAATTTATCCAAGAAGTTTTAAAGATAGCAATGGCGATGGCATTGGAGATTTAAAAGGAATTATTTCAAAGTTAGATTACGTAAAAAGTCTTGGAGTGGATATTGTATGGCTTAACCCTATCTATGCCAGCCCCAATGCTGACAATGGTTACGACATCAGCAATTATTACCAAATAATGAAAGAGTTTGGTAATATGAATGACTTTGATGAGATGCTAACGCAAATGCATAAACGCGGAATTAAATTAGTGATGGATTTGGTAGTAAATCATTGCAGCGATGAACACGAATGGTTTAAGCAGGCAAGAAGTTCCCGCGACAATCCATATAGAAATTATTTTCATTGGTGGCCTGCTGAAAAAGGGAAGCCGCCCTTCCGTCCCGGCTCGTTTGAAGTGGATGGAAGCGGCTGGAGATATGACTCTCTCACTAACAGCTACTACTTACATTATTTCAGTTATAAACAGCCGGATTTAAATTGGGAAAATCCGGCAGTGCGCCAGGAAATTTATAAAATGATGAACTGGTGGTTTCAAAAAGGAGTAGATGGATTTAGAATGGATGTAATTCCATTTATTGCCAAAGACACTACGTTCCCGGTTATCACTCAAAAAAAAAAAAATAAAAAATATGATGGCCGGTGGGACGTGTATATGGCAAGCGGGCCCGGGCTTCATAGCTATTTGCAGGAAATGAACAGAGAAGTTTTAAGCAAATATGATATAATGACTTTAGCAGAAGGCGCCGGCATGACAAAGGCAACCGCCATGAACTTTGTTGATCCGGCCAGGCATGAATTAAACATGGCCTATAATTTTGATGGTGTTAGTTTAGGATACATACCGGGTTATTTTAAAAAGATGGATCCCAATTGGAGTCTTGTTGCATTTAAAAAAATATACTCAGGCTGGGATAGTGTTTTCGCTGAAAAAGGCTGGGGAACTATTTATCTCGGCAATCATGATCAGCCACGGATGGTTACCCGCTGGGGAAACGATGCGCCTGAGTATAGGGCAGCTTGATCAAAATTACTAACTACTTTTTTACTA
Organism: uncultured Ginsengibacter sp.; assembly: GCA_966191655.1. Classification (GTDB taxonomy): domain Bacteria; phylum Bacteroidota; class Bacteroidia; order Chitinophagales; family Chitinophagaceae; genus Ginsengibacter. Next base: position 734 of record CBIGQT010000556.1, on the reverse strand, counting down.
AGTATGAGAGGCACGCCTTATTATTATAACGGGGATGAATTGGGCATGACCAATATTAAGTTTGATAAAATTGAAGATTACCGTGACATTGAAACCATTGCTGCCTATAATCAATTAAAAAATGAAGGAGGCGATTTAAAACAATTTATTGAAGATCAAAAAACAGGAGGCGCAAGAGATAACGGAAGAACTCCCTTTCAATGGAATGATGGTAATAATGCAGGCTTTACAACAGGCACGCCATGGATAAAAGTCAATGACAATAAAAATGTTATTAATGAAGCGGCAGAAGATAAAGACCCAAATTCGTGCCTGAATTATTTCAGGAAAATGGTAAAGCTTCGCAAATCCTTGCCTGAACTCGTTTATGGAGCCTATCAATTATTAGATGAAAATAACAAACAGGTGTACGCTTATAAAAGAAGTTTAGATGACAAAAAAGTTTTAGTGGTCATGAATTTTTCTGATAAAGATGTTTCGTTTACAGTTCCTGATTCGATTGGGAAAACGGGAGATGTGCTTATAAATAATTTAAAAGACGCTGACATAAAGAATAATATTTTTAAGCTACAACCTTACCAGGCAATTATAACAAGATTGAAATAAATCATCTCACCTATTTACAACAAAAAAACCCAGTAAAGAATTACCGGGTTTATTAACACTGATTACAAAAAAAATAGTTTACAAATAAAATCCTTTTATATAGTTAACACATTCTGTCTAATACTTTG
>CBIGQT010000555.1:0-2740 GCA_966191655.1 uncultured Ginsengibacter sp. | reverse complement strand
AAGCAGGATTTAGCTCTATAGCTTTTAGCAATGAATTGTATGCCTGTTCCCATTTCCAATCATAAAACAAATAAGCCGAACCCTTTGCCGTATATCCTGCTGCCAGTGAACTATCCAGTTGTAATGCTTTATCGCTGTACTTATGCACCTCTTGAAAAGCTTCTTTTGGTTGCATTTGCCCTGTTGCCCCTAGAAAAGCGTAACCTGATGCAACCATCGCGTAAGCATGGGCATAATCCGGTTCAAGTATTATTGCTTTTTCAAAACATTCTATAGCTTTTTTAGTATCATTCGGAGTTAGTTTATTATGAAAATGCAGGCCTTTCAAAAAAAGTGTATAAGCCTCAAGATTTTGAGTTGGCACTTTTACAAGTGTTTCCTCATGTTCTCTTGCAGTTAAATTCTCTCGAAGCTTATTAGCTATAATACTGCTAATCTCATCCTGCACTTCAAATATATCAGTAAGGCTCCGGTCATAATTTTCACTCCAGATGTGATAGCCGTCGGCAGCATTTATTAACTGCGCCGAAATACGAACATGGTTTCCGGCTTTACGTACACTTCCCTCCAATATTCTATCTACGTTTAGCTGTATGCCAATTTCACGTATATCTGTATGCTTTCCTTTAAAAGCAAAAGCCGAGGTTCTTGATGTTACCTGGAGGCCATCTACCTTAGTAAGTGAATTCAGTAATTCTTCTGTAATACCGTCACTGAAGTATTCATTTTCAGGATCGGCACTCATGTTTACAAAAGGCAACACAGCAAGACGGTTAGCTGGCAGTTTGGTTTTCCCTCTTAGTGCATCACGGGCAGGAACAACAAGGCCTTTGTTATCAATAGCAAATATGCGGACAGGCTTTATTACATTCTTTAATTCAAAGTAACCCATTTCGCGTGCTGCAAGGTCTTCCTGGTTTCTTATTTCATCAAACACCTTTTCTGAAATAAATATTGAACCCGGAACAGCAAGCGATTCAATCCTTGATGCAAGGTTAACGCCATCGCCATAAATAACTTCTTCCTCTATTGAAATATCGCCTGTATGAATGCCTATACGCAGATCTACTTTGGGTTCCTGTTGTAATGTTTGTTGTATTTCCACGGCACACTTAACGCTATCAATAGCGCTGCTAAAAATGCTCAAAGAACCATCACCATAATTTTGAAGAATTTTTCCGTGAAAAAGAGAAACGGAAGTTTCTAAAACTTCCTTCAACCTTCGAAGCTTGTCTTTGGCCGATTGTTCGTTTTGCTGCATAAGAGCAGTATAACCAGTCATGTCGGAAAACATTATTGCAGCAAGTTGACGCATACGTAAAAATAACGAAGATAAAGTTGGTTAGTGATGAAATTCACTCCCGTGCCGTGTCTCTACTCCAGGCCTTGTGCTGTTGCAGGACACGGCTGTGTAGAGTCATTCTTCTATCAAATATATTCCTTGCTCTCCATTTATATAATACTTTGCAGAGCTGTGTATATAATCCACAGGGTTATTAACTAAATTCCAAACACTACTGCATGGATTATTGTGCATATAAGACAACTTTTGTAAAAAGAAATGTTGTGATGTAATTTGTTTACAATCAAATGACCGTTCAAATACCTGGTGTTTCTTTCCTCTCTCATTATCAGATTTGGTTACAGCTTCCCCAAGCCTTAAGAGTAACTCATCATTATTTTGTTCCTGCAATCTTTTCACTATCTCATAAGCCCTGCCTGCCGGCAGGCAGGCATAAATCGTTTGCCATTACTTACAATAGTATTGATATTCTTTTCTGAAACTCCAAAATCAATCAATGCGTGTAAATGATTTGGCATAATTACATAACCCTTAATATAATGCCCTTTTGTTTTAAGATAATCAAACCATTTGTATACAGTATCATAACTGTTGGTTATTTCAAATAAAGGAAGCCAATGCTTGCAAGTAAATGTAATAAAGTAGGTACCTTCTATATTGTCTGTAGTAGTTCTTACTGCCATTCATCTAAGATAGGCAAATCTCTTTTAGCTTGTCCGGCCGTGTCCTGCCTGGCTCAAGGCTGGGAGTAGAGACACGGCCTAGGAGGAATCCAAGGCTTTCTCTTACTTTTTTTATTCGACGTTATATTCTTGTTGTAGGAATCTTATAAGATTAACAGCTTTCGCCTGAAGACCATTTAGAAAATCTATGGTAAATATATAAGATGTCTTTTTTTGATGCAGATAAAACATAAATTCCTTTATCTGCTCTTGATCTACATTTCGCAATGATGGATTAGTCACAGGCCTATTTATATCTCCGTACTTATCTACCATTGATTCAAATACATTAGGATCAAAAAGCCGCGATAAATATGGGTATAAAAACGCGGTTTCCTTCTCTTCAATTTCCTTATTAGTTCCTAAATTTTCAAGCAGTTGTTGATATGACATAATACTGTCTGAAGCTTGCTGATTTTTGATAAGCCTAAGACCACCAGAATTTTTAAGCTGTGCAATAGTCCTGTCATTCGATTTAAAAAAATTTACCTTTGTTACAAATCTTGCATAGTAATATAAATCGTTTCCTGATAAATTAACACCAGGATTTCTAAGCAGATACATTAATGAATCAATCATAGTTTTGTTTCTCTGAATACTTGTGATCGCTTCCGAAAGTGAGGAAGAGTCTGTTTTCAAATCTTCGATAAATGACTCGATATATTCTTTCTCCCTATGTCTGTCTACAATATTCTCTCTGATATTTTCGGCAACA
>CBIGQT010000554.1:0-2742 GCA_966191655.1 uncultured Ginsengibacter sp. | reverse complement strand
ACAGGGCGACATACAGGTAAGCGTTGACGTTAGTAATACCGGCAGCCTGAAAGGTGATGATGTTGTAGAATTATATGTAAAGGATAAAGTAGCCAGCGTTACAACCTATGATTCGCAATTAAGAGGCTTTGAAAGAGTGCCCTTAAACCCTGGTGAAACCAGAACAATTCACTTTACTTTACACCCCGAAGACCTGCAGATTTTAGACAAGAACATGAATTGGACAGTAGAGCCAGGTGAATTTGAAGTACGGATCGGCGCTTCCTGTGAAGACATTAAGCTAACAAAAAATTTTACCATAACAGCTTCGGATTGAGAAGAGATGTAGAAGAGTTTCATGTGCAGATTAATTATATTTTTCATTTTTAATTTTAAAGATTACCAAAATTTATTTAATTATTTTTTAGTCCCTATCTTCGCGCAACCAAATTTTTTCATAAACCTAATGAAGGTTTTACTAAAAAGAGCAACCATTGTTTCCCCCTCCTCTCCTTTTCACGGAAAATTGCAGGATATTTTAATTGACAATGGAACTATTTCAGAAATTGGGAATGGCTTAGAATTCAATGCAGATCGGGTTATTGAAATAGACGGATTGTATATTTCAACAGGATGGATGGATTGCTTTGCCAATTTTTGCGACCCCGGCCAGGAGTTTAGGGAAACACTTGAAACAGGCTCCTCTGCTGCTGCTGCAGGCGGTTTCACGCAAGTAATTCTTATTCCAAATACAAATCCTGTGGTTTGCAACAAAAGTCAGGTTGAATATCTTGTTCAGAAAAGCAAAGAATTGCAGGTACAAATTTTTCCGCTGGGAGCCATTACTAAAAATGCTGAAGGCAAAGAATTAACTGAAATGTATGATATGTACAACACGGGAGCCATAGCGTTTTCTGATGGTGTAAACCCGGTTCAATCATCTGGTATTTTGCAAAAAGCTTTGGAATATATTCTTGCCATAGATGCAACAATAATTCAATTACCCGATGATAAAAGTATTGGTTCATCCGGGCTTATGAATGAAGGCGAAATATCAACACAATTAGGATTAGCCGGGAAGCCTGCCCTGTCCGAAGAACTGATGATTGCACGGGATATTGAACTGGTGAGATATACCAATTCAAAAATTCATTTTACAGGAGTATCCACTGCGAAATCCCTTGAACTGATTGCAACAGCAAAGAAAGAAGGATTGCGTGTAACCTGCTCCGTTACTCCCTATCATTTATATTTTTGTGAAGATGATCTTGCGTCTTACGATACCAACTTAAAAGTAAATCCTGAAAAAAAAAAAAAAAAAGACAGGAATGCTTTACGAAATGGAATTAAAAATGGAATCGTAGATTTTATTGCCTCTCATCATCAACCGCAGGACTGGGACAATAAAGTCTGCGAATTTGAATACGCAAAAAATGGAATGGAGGGATTGGAAAGTGTTTTCGGGGCAGCCTGTATTTGTGATGTTTCAACAGAAACCTTTGTAAAAATGCAAAGCGAAAACACCAGGAACATCTTTAAAATAGAATCACCATTAATAGATAAAGGACATAAAGCCAACATCACATTATTTAAGCCAGGCGAAGAATATGTATTTGAAGAAAAAGATATTCTTTCAAAATCGAAAAACAATGCATTTGTCGGCAAAAAACTAAAAGGAAAGGTGATTGGGATTATTAATGGAGACAAACTATTTTTGAAATAATAAAAACTAATATTATGGAACAAAAAATTACATCTACAACAACCAAGGGACTTATTATAGGACTCATTCTTGTAGTGTTAGGGCTGGCTATGTATTTCTTAAAAATTGATGTGAACGGACCGATGAGATGGGTTCAACTTATTATTTTCGTTGCAGGCATTATATGGGCTGTAATGACGTATGGCAAACAATTAAATTATAATTCCACCTTCGGAAATTATTTTGCTCATGGCTTTAAAGTTGCAGCAGTAGCCACAGTTATTTTAATTATTTACCTGATTATATTCAATTTACTCTTTCCCGATTTTAAAGAAACTGCAATTGAACAGGCCAGAAAAAAAATGTCTGAAAAGAACAATATGACTCCGGAACAAATTGACCAGGCCATAACAATTACAAAGAAATTTTTTATGGTTTTTGCTATTGGCGGACTGGTTGTTGTTAACCTGATTTGTGGAGCTATTGCTGCTTTAATCGGTGCTGCTGTTACAAAAAAAGAACCTCAGCCTATTGGGGATATTAGTCAAATTGGTAAATGATGGATATCTCCGTAGTTATACCACTTCTTAATGAATCTGAGTCTTTGCCCGAACTTGAGGCATGGATACAACGTGTAATGAATGAAAATAATTTCACTTACGAAATTATTTTTATTGATGATGGGAGTTCAGATAACTCGTGGTGTGTTATCCATGATTTAAAAAGAAATAATCCCTCTGTAAAAGGAATAAAGTTTCAACGCAACTACGGCAAAAGCGCCGCTCTCAACGAAGGGTTTAAATTAGCTAAAGGAGAAGTAATCATAACAATGGTCGCAGATTTACAGGACAGTCCTGATGAAATTCCCGAATTAAGAAGAATGATTTTGGAAGATGGATATGATATTGTTAGCGGATGGAAGAAGAAGCGATACGATAGTACACTTTCAAAAAATATTCCTTCAAAATTATTTAACGCGGCAACAAGAAGAGCAAGCGGAATAAGACTTCATGATTTTAATTGCGGACTGAAGGCATATAAAAACAAAGTAGTAAAAAGTA
>CBIGQT010000553.1:0-2748 GCA_966191655.1 uncultured Ginsengibacter sp. | reverse complement strand
CATATTGCAGCTATTCAGGCTGTGTTTATGGCGTTTATTTTTTTAATATTGATATAAACTTATTTTAATTACATAAAACCCAATTCTAAAGAGGCGGCTTCGCTCATCATACTTTTATCCCACGGGGGATCCCAAACCACCGATACATCCACCTCATTAACGCCTTCAATCATTCTTACTTTTTGATCCACTTCAATTGGTATATCCTGCGCTGCCGGGCAACTGGGTGCAGTTAACGTCATTGTTATCTGCACATTGTTTATCGGCAAAATATCTATTTTATATATCAACCCCAATTCATAAATACTTACCGGAATTTCCGGATCGAATATCGTTTGCAAACATGAAATAACCTTTTCTTTTAATGCTTCTTCATCCATGATCAACTTACTTTTTCTTTTTCTATAGAAGAATATGCCAATGCATAATTTTTCATTTGTTTCACCATTGCCAATAAACCATTAGAACGTGTTTGTGCCAAATGATTCATCATGCCAATCTCTTTTATGAAATCCAGTTTTGCATTTAAAATTTCATCCGGTGTATGCCCCGACAATACTTCTATTAGCATGCTCACCAAACCTTTTACAATAACGGCATCACTGTCAGCCTTAAAAAATATTCTGCCCTCATGATAATTTGCAACCAGCCACACCGTGGACTGACAGCCCTTTATTATATTTTCCGGTAATTTATATTTATCATCAAGTACCGGCAATTTTTTACCAAGATCAATAATGTATTCATACTTTTCTTCCCATGTATCAAATAAAGAAAATGACCCGATAATTTCTTCTTCCGCCCGTTCTATCGTTCTGCTATTATTCATCAGGAAAGCATTTTAATTGCTTTTTGCAAACCACTCACTAAGCTGTCAATTTCTTCTTTTGTATTATACATTGCAAAAGAAGCTCTTACTGTTCCGGGTATGCGAAACCGATCCATCAAAGGCTGCGTACAATGATGTCCCGTTCTCACCGCAATTCCCTGGTTATCTAATAAAACACCAATATCCTGCGGATGAATATTTTTTATTATAAAAGAAATGACGCTTACTTTTTCTTTTGCTTTACCAATAATTTCCAATCCGGGCAATGCTTCCAATTGTGTCGTTGCATATTTTAATAAATCATTTTCATGTTTTCTTACAACATCTTTTCCTGTTTCATTTATAAAATCCAATGCTGATTTTAATGCAACGGTATCAGCGATATTAGGAGTTCCTGCTTCAAATTTGTAAGGCAAAGCCGCATAAGTTGTTTTTTCAAATGTTACCTCTTTAATCATTTCGCCGCCACCCATAAACGGAGGCATACTTTCTAACAATCCTTTTTTACCATACAAAACTCCAATGCCTGTGGGACCATAAACTTTGTGTCCTGAAAAAGCAAAGAAATCACAATCCAAATCCTGGACATCAACATCCAGATGAACCGTAGATTGAGCCCCATCAATCATAACGAGGGCGCCTGCACGATGAGCGGCATTAATAATATCTTTAACAGGATTTATTGTTCCCAACGAATTGGATACATGAACAACAGAAACCAGTTTTGTTTTTGATGAAAGCAAATTTTTATATGAATCTAAATCCAGCTCACCATTATCAGTAACAGGAATAATTTTTAAAAGTGCTTTCTTTTCTTCACAAAGTATTTGCCACGGAACTATATTGGAATGATGTTCCATTCCTGAAATAATTATTTCATCACCAGCATTTACATTTTGTCTTCCCCATGTATAAGCAACCAGGTTTATCCCCTCTGTAACGCCTCTGGTAAAAATGATTTCTTCAGGTAAGGAGGCATTGATAAATTTTCTAACAATAACTCTTGTTGATTCATAAGCTGCTGTTGCTTCTTCCGCTAATGTATGAATACCGCGATGAATGTTTGCGTTATAGTTAGAATAATAATCAACCAGGGCATCAATAACAACCTGTGGTTTTTGTGAGGTAGCGGCATTATCAAGATACACCAAAGCCTTATCATTTAGCTTACGATTCAGTATGGGAAAATATCCTCTTACATTTTCCACATCAAATGCAGGCGATATTGCTGTTAACGTTTCCATTTTTAATTTATTGATAAGCGCTTCATAATTAATTTTTCCACATAATTACGCAAAGGTTCATGTTTTATCTGCGTTACTACATCTTCGGCAAAAGCGCCAAGTAACATAGATTGTGCATGCTCTTTTGAAATACCCCGGGTTCTTAAATAAAATAATGCCTCTTCATCCAACTGGCCTATTGTGCAACCGTGAGAACACTTTACATCATCCGCAAAAATTTCCAACTGCGGCTTGGTATTAATTGTTGCGCTATCAGATAGTAAAATATTTTTATTGGATTGATACGCATTTGTTTTTTGTGCGTCAGGCCTCACAAATATTTTTCCGCTAAAGACACCGCTTGAACTATCATCTAAAATGCCTTTATAAAATTCATTACTGAAACAATTGGGCTTTGTGTTGTCAACCATAGTATGATTATCAACATGGGTATTTCCCATTAACAGGTATAAACCATACAAATGTGCTTCATTGCCTTCTGCTTCCATAACGATATTCATGTTGTTCCGGATCAATCCTCCATTTAATGAAATGGTTACAGCATGTGCGTAGCTTTTGCCAACCTGGCGTATATGCGTAGTAGTTACCTGGCTTGCATTTACGCCATCATTCTGAATTTTGTAGTATTCAACGATTGCATTGGCATTTACAACTATTTCCGTTACTCCATTGGTG
>CBIGQT010000552.1:0-2748 GCA_966191655.1 uncultured Ginsengibacter sp. | reverse complement strand
GAAAAACCATTTGCGGAAACTATGGAAGATAATCGTGCAGCATTAAAAGCAGTGAAGGCATCAGATAAAATTGTACAAATAGGTTCCCAAAGAAGAAGCGGCGCTAATTATCAGTCAGCTGCCGACTTTATACAGGCAGGAAAATTCGGACCTATAAAAATGGTTGAATTAACGTGGAATGTAAACCAACCCGGGCGCTGGCGCAGGCCCGCTTTGGTAGCACAATTGAAAGAAGAAGATACCGACTGGAAACGCTGGTTGATAAACAGACCCGAAGACAGTTATGATCCAAGAAAGTATTTGGAGTACCGTTTGTTTTGGCCTTATTCATCAGGCCTTCCGGGTCAATGGATGAGCCATCAAATAGACACAGTGCATTGGTTTAGCGGATTAAAACATCCACGCAGCGCTGTTGCTAACGGTGGCATATACATGTGGAAAGACGGAAGAAAAAACTGGGATACCATAACTGCTGTTTTCGATTACGGCCCGGAAGACGATCCATCCACTGGTTTCCAGGTTTCTTTCCAGTCACGAATGGATAATGGCGATGAGCATCCTTCTGAAATATATTATTCTAACGGTGGGGAATTAAATCTTATTACCAATACCATTTCGCCAAACGGTGGCCTGACAAAACATTTTGCAGATGAAATGAATATGCAACCTAATTTATTGCCAGAGGTAAGTCTAACACAAGCTGAGAAAGTAGTTGCTTCGGCAAACACGGGCGGCGATTCACTAACGAGTAACCATGTGCGAAACTGGATGGAATGCGTGCGCAGCCGCAAACAACCCAACGCACCGATTGAAGCAGGATACAGCCATTCAATCGCCAATATCATGACAACCGCTGCATCACATACCGGCCTAAGGGCAACTTTCGATGAAAACACACAGGAAGTGATGGCAGGCGGCAAACCATTTAAGTATTAATTGTTTTTTCGTTTCACTATAGACCTCACGGCTTTTAAAATGCTGTGAGGTTTTACTCAAAGCCTTCCAGTTATGAAGATAAAAATCATACATTCCTTTCAATATTTTCTGATAAGTACTCTAGCGATGATTTGTTGCCTTATATCATTTGCTCAAAAAAATGAAAATGTAAAAGTTGTAAAATCGTCAACAGAAAATAAGATTGATGTATTGATAAACAACAAACCATTTACAAGTTTTTTATATCCCGATACTTTAGAGAAACCGGTTTTATATCCTGTGTATGCTGCCGATGAAAAAATTATTACAAGAGGTTTCCCGGTAAATCCGCAACCGGGCGATCCCACAGATCATCCACATCACCTCGGTATTTGGTTTAACTATGAAAATGTGAATGGGCTTGACTTCTGGAACAATTCTTATGCAATCCCAAAAGAAAAAAAACATTTATATGGTTGGATAAGAACAGATAAAATCCTCAACACTTCCAATGGTGACAAAGGTATAATCACCTATCATGCCAACTGGACTGATCAACAAAAAAATGTCCTCCTTGAGGAAACAACGCAATTAACATTCAGCGGAAATGAACATCTTAGAATTATAGATAGAACAACGGTTTTAAAGGCGGATACCATGGTGAATTTTAACGACGCCAAAGATGGCATGTACGGAATGAGGCTTGCACATGCGCTGCAAATACCGGATAATAAAGACAAAGAATTTAAAGATGATAAAGGAAATGTAACCATCGTAAAAGGCGGGGCAGATAACATTGCTAATGGAAATTATCTTACCAGTGAAGGTAAAACAGGCGATGATGCATGGAGTACAAGAGGAAGATGGTGTAAAGTCTATGGCAAAATGGGTAACGATTCTGTAAGTGTAGCAATTATTGATCACCCTGAAAACCCCAACTATCCTACCTTCTGGCATGCACGTGGCTATGGATTATTCGCTGCCAACCCTTTGGGTGAAAAAATATTTACTAACGGTAAGTCTTCTAAAAATCTCAAGTTAGAGAAAGGAGAATCTGTTACGTTTCGTTACAGGATTGTGATAGACGCAAATAATAAAACCCTCAGTGTGGATAAGTTGAATAAGTTGGCTGATGATTTTGCAAATCAAAATTGAATTTTCGGGTAATCAACACCGTTATAACAAATTAATTTCCTCCCAAATTCTTTTCAAAACAGGAATACCGTTGGCAAGATTTTTTTTCCTTGTTTCTAAAACTCTTTCACCGGGATAAACAATTTTTTTAGTGTCATCTGTTGGAATTGACTGATGATAATCTTTTAAAATTCCTTCAATTGTCTTTGTTATTAAAGAATGATTTCCAGGTTTCGAAATATCAATGGCGATAAATACCTGCGACAAACTGTATTCAACTTCTTTCTTACTTAATTCATAAGTTGATAAACCACCGGATAAAATTGTCGCCAGCAAATCAAGCAACAAGGATAATCCGGCACCTTTCCAATAGCCGATAGGTATCGGTGCATTTGAGGCAAGAATTGCTTCAGGATCTTTGGTTAAATTTCCTTTTATGTCAAAACCTCCATGAACAGGAAGTTGCTGATTCTTCATAGCGGCTAATTCCAAAGCGCCATAAGAATATTGCGACATGGCCATGTCCAACACAATCGCCTCATCTTTATACGGCAAAGCCAACACCAAAGGATTGTTACCAAGCTTTGCATCTTTTGCTCCCCAGGCGGGCATGTTAGCAATTGTATTTGTCCAGCCAATGAACACATAGCCCGCTTTGGCAGCCTTTTCCTTCGCCCTCTTCAGGATGTTGCGTGGCGC
>CBIGQT010000551.1:0-2750 GCA_966191655.1 uncultured Ginsengibacter sp. | reverse complement strand
GTAGATAAAATAAATTTTGACCTGTTGGAAAAAAGAACCCGTTTTATTTTCTTAACTGCATGGGACATTGCCAACAGGGATGATATGCTAAGGCGTGACCTGGCACTTCCGGAGGAAGAATGAAAATTTCAGGTGTCTTCATTTTCACATCATTTATAAAATGGAAATAACAAATCTATACCTGTCATAAAAATCACATGAGCTGCTGATGTTTTTATTTTCTTATAAAAATTGATTAGATTTAATCTTTCCTACTGAATCATTCCTTAACGTGCTAGTCTAACGATTTAGATTAGCCATATTCCGAAACCATAAAAGAATCCAGGCTAAAAGTCTTTAATACACCTTCCGTTTCTTGTTAGTTGTACGAATAATTTCCATTAGCATTATGCTTGTCGCAAGATGCATTTGAAATGAAATTTTATATAACAATCATTCATCACTTAAAATTAAAAAACATGAGAAAATTTCTAATGACTTCATTTATTACCGTTGCAATTATCATAGCAGGTAATTGTAAAGTTTCCGCCCAGTCTGATAAACCTTACACCGAGGGTCCGGTATGGCAGGTTCAATTTGTTAGTGCAAAACCTGGAATGAATCAACTTTATTTAAAAAATTTAAGCGAAGGTTGGGTGAAAGAAATGCGCGCTGCAAAAGACGCAGGCCTGATAATGGATTTCAAAGTTCTTCAGGCGCCTAATGCTTCTGAAAATGACTGGAACCTTATGTTGATGTATGAATTAAAAAATTATGCTGCGCTTGATGGTATGAGTGACAAGATGCAGGCCATAGGAGCAAAACTTTTTGGCAGCGAGGACACCCAACATGCCAGCGCCGTTTCAAGAAATGATTTAAGAACACTTATGGGAGGCAAATTGGCACAGGAACTTGATTTTAAGTAAATTTATTTTTAGAGGCATGAAGACAACCCTCCTACAAAAGGCGGGTTGTTTTTTTATTATTATAGTCCTTATCATTTTTTAAAACACATATTAAGTTTCATGGAAGAAGATATTGTCACCAGCGATAAAACAAAAATTCCGCTTCGCCGGGTTCTTGGCGTAGGCACGGCTACTTTACTGGTTGCGGGTAACATGATAGGCACCGGTGTTTTTAAGAAGATTGTACCAATGGCCGCAACAGGCTTGAGTAAAAATTATATTTTGTTAGCATGGATTATAGCTGGGTTTGTAACGATTTTAGGAGCTTTTTCCTTCGCAGGCCTGGCTAAGCTCACAACAGCATCCGGTGGTCTTTATGAATACCTGCGTATTTGTTTCGGCAACTTTGTAGCGTATCTTTTAGGTTGGACCATTTTTGTGATTGTTGGGAGCGGTTCAGTCGCAGCGGTTGGTTTTATCTTTTCTCAATCTGTAAATACACTCATAAATATACCAGAACCTTTGCATCAATGGAGTGATATTTCTATCGCTCATTCTGTTTATCCATTTGCTTTTTCAGGAGTAAAATTTTTTACAGTAATTACAATCGCATTATTAACCTGGCTCAATTACAGTGGTGTCAGGAAGGGATCGGTGTTGAATAACATAATCACTTCAGCAAAAATATTGGGCATATTATTTTTAATTTTAGCCGGGTTCATTTTTATCAATCCTTCTGTTCATGCATCCGAAACAATCAGGCCAACACAGAGCTCTTCAGGACTCTCGTTTATCAGCATATTTTTTGGAGCAATGCTTAGTGCCTTCTGGGCTTATGATGGATTTACAAATGTTGCTGCAGTTACCGGGGAAATAAAAAATCCAAAGAGAAATGTACCTATTGCAATCATAACAGGAGTAAGCATCGTAATGATTTTGTATGTTCTGGTAAATGCCGCATTTATGAGAGCATTTTCGTTAACGCAACTGGCAAGCCTATCCGAAAATAAAATTGCAGCTACGGAAATGGCAGGACTCATAATGGGAAACAAAGGAAGAATATTAATTTCTTTACTTATTATGATTAGTTCTTTTGGTACACTCAATATACTTATCCTTGTTTATTCAAGACTGTATTACCGCATGGCACAGGAAAATGTATTTTTCAAAAGCGCAGCAAAAGTCCATCCTATTTTCAGAACACCTTACAACGCTTTATTATATTCGATGATATGGAGTTGCGCTCTTGTAGTATCCGGCACATTCGATGTGCTTACAAATATGGCAGTCTTTAGTGCCTTTGCTTTTTATGCATTAGCAGTATCAGGGCTTATAAAAATGAAAAGGAAAAAAGTGATCACCGACAAGATACCCGCTTATCCATTGGCACCGTTACTTTTCATTTCGCTAACGCTATTGTTTTTAATAAATACACTTGTTACCAATACTGTACAAAGTATTACAGGCATTGCGTTAACCCTAATCGGAATTCCCTTTTATTATTTTTTTAAAAGAAGAAGCGGAACTTGAGTAGATGAAGTGTTCTTACTATTGTATTTTCAATTTTCAATATCAGGCACAACAGGTAAACTTTCATTTCCGGTTTCATTAACAGATTGCACGGCAAAAAAATAATTATCTTTTGAATAAGGTAAATTGATTGTTGTATCCGTTGTAAAAATTTTCTTTTGCCATACTGAGCTCGCAGTTTCTCTCATTAAAATATAATAACCTTTTACTTTACCTGTTTTAGGCGGCAGCCACGAAAGAGAAGTACTGTTTGATAATTTTTTTATTTTCATCTTTACGTCCTCCAGCACAGAAGGCGCTTTGGAAAGATTAGCAAGATTAGCAAGATTCATCACT
>CBIGQT010000550.1:0-2750 GCA_966191655.1 uncultured Ginsengibacter sp. | reverse complement strand
TCATGAGTAAGGAAAGAAAAAACTGTATGTGCACCGCCATGCTTTTTGATCCCGCGGACCATTTTAAGCCTGAAGAAACCGCGGCGGACTTTAAGAAACATTCAAAACAATATGAACGCTTCATGCGAATTAAACAAAGCCGGCTTATTAAATTTTTAAAGGGATTAAAAAACGATAAGACTAAATCAATCTTTAGTTTTTTCTTTAATCTATAAATTATTGTAATGAAAAAAAAAGTAGTAATTGGTTTTAGCGGCGGGCTTGATACTTCTTATTGTGTGAAATATTTTACTGACGAATTAAAATATGAAGTACACAGCATTATTGTAAATACAGGAGGCTTTTCAAAACAGGAATTAAAAGATATAGAAAAGCATGCGAAAGCTTTAGGCGTAAAAACACATATAACAGTTGATGCGGTAAAAAGTTATTACGATTCTATTATTAAATACCTCGTTTACGGGAATGTTTTAAAAAATAATACCTACCCTTTAAGCGTAAGCGCAGAAAGGCTTTCGCAGGCATTGCACATTGCTGAGCATGTAAACAAATTAAAAGCGGATGCGGTGGCACATGGCAGCACTGGCGCCGGTAACGACCAGGTAAGGTTTGATATGATTTTTCATATAATGATTCCCGGCGTTGAAATAATTACTCCTATTCGTGATATGCAATTATCAAGGCAGCAGGAAATTGATTACCTCAAATCAAAGGGAGTGAAAATGAACTTTGAAAAATCTGCGTATTCCATTAATAAAGGACTTTGGGGAACCAGCGTTGGGGGAAAAGAAACTTTATCATCTAACGGTATGATACCCGAAAATGCATGGGCCACACAACTAACTAATAAAGAGCCGCAGCAGGTCAAATTGTATTTTGAAAAAGGGAAATTGCTGGGTATCAATAAAAAGAAATTTGATCATCCTGTAGAAGCTATTAAATATTTGCAAACGCTCGCCGGTCCTTATGCAATTGGACGTGATGTGCATGTAGGCGATACCATTATAGGTATTAAAGGCCGCGTTGGTTTTGAAGCTGCAGCGCCTGTTGTTATTATTAAAGCGCATCATGCTTTGGAAAAACATGTGCTTACCAAATGGCAATTGAATCTCAAAAACCAATTATCAGAATTTTATGGCAACTGGCTACACGAAGGTCAGGTACTCGATCCCGTTATGAGAGATATAGAATCGTTTTTAGAGTCTTCTCAACAGCATGTTACCGGGGATGTATTTGTTCAATTAATGCCTTACCGTTACCAGGTTACCGGTATTGAGTCTGACTATGATTTAATGAGCGCTAAGTTTGGTAAATATGGTGAAATGAATACAGGCTGGAGCGGGGATGATGTAAGAGGCTTCAGTAAAATTTTTGGTAATCAGACTGCAATTTATCACGCTGTAAAAAAAACTGCTGATGAACACAAAAATTAAAGTTGGAATAATTGGAGGCGCTGGTTATACAGGAGGGGAACTAATAAGATTGCTGGTAAACCATTCCCTGGTTGACTTAATTTTTGTTCATAGTAAAAGCAATGCCGGTAAGCCTTTGCATGCGGTACACCAGGATCTCATGCATGAGGTTAATATGAATTTTTCTGAATCAACTAATGATGATGTTGATATTCTTTTCTTATGTACAGGCCATGGCGAATCAAAGATTTTTTTGGAAGAAAATGATGTTCCTAAACATGTAAAAATTATTTCACTGTCACAAGATTTCAGATTAAAAGCAAATGCAGTTATCAAAGACAAAACATTTATTTACGGCCTGCCTGAGATCAACCGTGATAAAATAAAAGCGGCAAGTTTTATCGCAAATCCAGGCTGCTTTGCAACCTCCATTGAGCTGGGATTATTACCTCTTGCAAAGGTGAACGAAGTAAAAGATGTATATACAACTGGTATTACAGGTTCTACCGGTGCCGGTCAAACGCTTTCTGCAACATCGCATTTTTCATGGAGACAAAATAATGTCCAGGCTTATAAATCTCTTACACATCAGCATCTTGATGAAATAAATGAATCATTAAATTTTTTATCCGGTTCTTCCACAGCTTCCATACATTTTATTCCATGGCGTGGAGATTTTGCGAGAGGCATTTTTGTTACTTCGCAAATGAAATCTGAAAAGAGTCTTGAAGAAATTTATAAACTCTATCATGAATTTTATAAGGATCATCCTTTCGTAAAAGTGAGTAAGGAGCCTATATTTTTAAAGCAGGCAGTTAATACCAACAATTGTTTTATTCAACTTGAAAAGGAAGAAGACAATCTTGTAATTCACTCCACAATTGACAATCTCTTAAAAGGTGCAAGCGGGCAGGCTTTGCAAAATATGAACTTGATGTTTGGATTAGAAGAAACAATGGGATTAAAATTGAAAGCAAATTATTTTTAAAACTATCCGAAATGAAACTTTTTGATGTATATCCTCTAAATGATATTAATATTGTAAAAGCAAACGGGTCTTATGTTTGGGACGATAAAGGAAATGAATATCTTGATATGTATGGTGGTCACGCGGTAATAAGTATCGGTCATACACATCCATATTGGGTAAAAAAAATTGAAGCGCAACTTGAACAAATTGCATTCTATTCCAATTCAATAAAAATTCCAATTCAACAATACCTTGCTGATAAACTTGGTGAAGTTTCAGGTAAAAAAGATTACCAGTTATTTCTTTGCAATTCGGGTGCAGAAGCCAATGAAAATGCATTAAAGCTTGCATCTTTTCATACAGGACGA
>CBIGQT010000549.1:0-2751 GCA_966191655.1 uncultured Ginsengibacter sp. | reverse complement strand
ATTGATTCAATTAGCGATCTTAATTTACTTTATGATGCGGTTATGATCAACTCAAACTTTTATCTTCAACGGTGGCAAAGGCTTGATGAGTTTGCTATGCAAATAATCATTTTGCCTGAGGCTTCGGGTGATATTCAGGATTCGATTTATCAGGGATACCCTCATGCAGAGGTGTTCATTCGTTATGACCAGCCGCTGTTGCAACAGCTTTATTCTTTTATACGTTTTGAAAAAAGTGACATAGAGGTAAATAGTTATTTTGAAATACAATACAGAGATAAGGCAGCTAGGCTTATTGAGTTAATAAAAAAAGAATATGATTTGAAAGATGAGTGAAGACAAAAATATAAGCGAAAAAAATTCGAAAGAACGAATAGCAAATAGCAAAGAAGAAGTGAATGAAAATAATTCAAAGGAACAAACTATTGAAACAACTCAACCCGAAACGCAAAACGCACAACTTCAAACTGGAAACATGGAAGTACATCATCATCCTAAAGTTGAAAAGAAAAATTTCAAAGAATATTTTTTGGAGTTCTTAATGATCTTTCTTGCCGTAACACTTGGCTTTTTTGCGGAGAGTGTAAGAGAATATATTACTGAACATAAGCGTGCCAAAGAATATGCGGAAGCTATGATCAACGACCTTTCACGGGATACTACTGATTTAAAAAAATATCTTGACTATTTCAATTATGCTGCTTCAAATGTTGATACACTTATGCAATTGGTATCTGTTAATGATATAAAAGCAATTCCCTCCGGGAAATTATATTGGTATGGCTTATTTGCGGCAGCTCACGGAAACTTTGTACCGCATGATGCAACGATTCATCAAATGGAAAGTTCTGGTGCGTTACGATACTTTACTAACTTGTCGCTAAATCGTGAAGTAGCTGAATACGATCAGCTTTGCCGTAAATGGGAAGCACGGGAACAAACCGACCGCGAAATTTATCTTGAAATAAGAAAAGCGAGGCCAAAAATTTTTGAATTTAAATATAACGATGCTGCCAATAATATTTATTTAGCCAATAAAACCACTTTCAGCCAGGCAGGAATTGATTCATTTTTGCGTACGAACCCTCCATTATTAACCTACGATAAAACAACTTTTAATGAGTACATTGAAATGGTCCGTTCAAGGTTTCTGCATTACCAGCTAAACGATGCTGACACATTATTGCAACATGCTACTGACTTAATTACTAAATTAAAAAAAGGATATCATTTAAAAGATGAATAACAAAACCAAAGAAAGAATTATTAAACTGGTCATTTATGCCATCGTTGGATTTGCAATAGCCTTTTTCTGGCATCAGTATAGAAATAAATAACAACATTTACCTTTAGATTTATCATTTAAATATAGCAGTGTGAAAAAATGGTTCTGGAAATTTCCTGTTTTCTTTATTGCAATTGGCGGCAATATAGCCGTGGCACAAAACAAAGCTATCGATGTACAACACTACCGTTATGAAATTTCTTTAAACGACAGCAATAATATTATTCAGGGGAAAGCGGGAATTGATTTTATTGCAAAACAAGGTGCAAGCAATGTCTATTTTGACCTGGTTGCTTTAAATGATTCTACTGGGAAAGGAATGAAAGTATTACATGTTTCAGAAAACGATAAAGAATTAAAATTTAACCAGGAGAAGGAGCATGTAAATATTTTCTTCGATTCGCCCTTGCCGTTAGGTGTACAGGAAAATGTTACCATAAGCTATGAGGGCATTCCTGCCGATGGACTTATCATTGATAAAAATAAATTCCATCACCGCACTTTTTTTGGTGATAACTGGCCAAACCGTGCACATAACTGGATTCCCTGCAACGATCATCCTGCAGATAAAGCTTCGGTTGAATTTACTGTGACAGCGCCCGATCATTACCAGGCTATTGCCAATGGAACACTTGTTGAGGAAAGCAATCTTTCCGGTCATTTAAAACTTACGCATTGGCAGGAAGAGCTTGTATTACCAACTAAAGTGATGGTGATTGGCGTCGCAGATTTTGCCGTACAGCTTGACTCTACTATTAACTGCGTTCCGGTAACGAGTTGGGTTTTTCCTGAGAACAGGGATAGTGGCTTTGCTGAATATGCCATCTCCAAAAAAATTCTCCCTTTTTACGAAAATTATATTGGGCCTTATCCTTATAAAAAATTGGCTAATGTACAATCCAGAACGAGATTTGGCGGTATGGAAAATGCAGGTAATATTTTTTATTACGAAAATTCAGTAGCGATAGATTCTTTCCAATCAAAAAAGAACAGATCAATTGAAGAACTCTTTGCCCATGAAACAGCGCATCAATGGTTTGGTGATGAAGCGTCTGAAAGCGACTGGCCGCACTTATGGTTAAGTGAAGGCTTTGCAACCTATATGACTCATTTGTATATGGAGTATAGTTATGGTACCGATACTTTAAAAAAAAGTATGAAGCACGACAGGGATGAAGTAATTGCTTTTTATAAAAAACGTAAAACACCTGTTGTGGATACATCTTCCGGTAATAACCTTATGCAATTATTAAATGATAATTCTTATCAAAAAGGAAGTTGGGTATTGCACATGCTTCGCAGAAAACTGGGCGATAAAATTTTTCAAAAAGGGATACAAACTTATTATGCTTCGTATATGGGTAAGAATGAATCAAAGGATGATTTTATGCATAAAATGGAAAATGTAAGTAAATAAAACCTGGTGGTTTTTTTTAAACAATTGTTGTATATTCAAGGATATTTAA
>CBIGQT010000548.1:0-2755 GCA_966191655.1 uncultured Ginsengibacter sp. | reverse complement strand
GGAATATCGATTATATAATATCTTTTAGTCCGACCGGTCGAAATAATCCATCAGTTTCATTCCATCATGGTGCTTGGCCATTTCTGCCGCCAAAATTAAAAGTGTAGGCTTCATTCTGTTTTAAGTTTAATCTTATGGGTTAAAAATCTAATTAAATTATAAAGCTCATTAAATTTGTCACGAAAGTAAGGAACAATTTTTATGCTATAAATTGAAATGACAAAACTTTTAGACGAAACTGAAAATATTATAATCCAGGCTCTATCAAATAAATTCTTTAACGAAAGCAAGATATCAGTTTCAATGCTTCGGTTAGATTTGATTCATCCGGTCATTTCAGGAAATAAGGTTTTTAAACTCTTTTATTTTTTAGAAGAAGCAAAAAAATCTTTTCATAAACAGGTTATTACTTTTGGCGGCGCCTATTCCAATCACCTGGCAGCCACTGCTTTTGCATGCAATGAAGCAGGGTTGAAATGCATAGGAATTGTCAGGGGCGAAAAACCAGAAGAACTTTCTCATACATTACTTTTTTGCATTCAAAATAAAATGCAACTCGAATTTATCAGCAGAGATTTATATAAAAAAATCAATGTCGGTAAGGACTCCTATGGAGAAGAAAAATTTATTTTATCCTTAAAAAACAAATTTGGCAATCATACGTTGATACCCGAAGGTGGCTTTTCAAAAACAGGAATGCGTGGAGCAGAGTTAATATATAATTGTTTTAATCAAACCAATTACTCGCATATTTGTTGTGCGATAGGAACCACTACAACCTTTGCGGGACTTATTGATGGAGGTAATAGTGAAACCGAAATTATTGGTTTTAGTGTTTTAAAAAATCTACATGATATTGAACAAAGGTTTAAATTTTTAGGCATTCCATCAACGAAAAAATATACAGTCATCGGGGATTATCATTTTAGTGGCTACGCAAAAAAAAATGCTGAGCTTATTTCATTTATGAATTCATTTTATAGTAGCAATAATATACCATTAGATTTTGTTTATACAGGTAAGATGATGTTTGGAGTGTGCGACCTTATTAAAAAAAAATATTTTCCTGAAAGCTCAAACATACTTTGCATTCATACGGGGGGTTTACAGGGAAATAAGTCTTTGCCGAAGGGAATGCTTAATTTTTAAATTCATTTAACAACCGATTATATTTGCATTTTGAAAAAACAAATAGCTTCGTCCGTTTCCTATGCATAAGTCAATATTTATCATATTTTCATTCTTAATGGTGCATCATATTTCTTTTGCACAGGATACGCTTCCCAAAATTTCCGTTACAAAATTAGGCAATAAAGTTTTGGTCTCCTGGACCAACCCTTTTGAAAATGTTACAACCATTAATATCCAGCGTTCCTACGACAGTTTGAAAGGTTTTTCAACAATCGGAAGTGTACTTAATGTAAAAGCAAAAAGTAATGGATTTGTTGACTCAAAAGAATTTATTCCTCCTCAATATTATCGTGTTTTTATTTCGTTTGAAGGAGGCACTTATACATTTACATCATCTCACCGGCCGGGCATTGATACTGTAAGTAAGGTTGTTGAAAAAGAGGAAGTTCAACAGGAATCCGTGGAACCCGTACCCGTGCCAACATGGTTCGTACCTTCTAAATTAGTTTATACAGGAAAACAAAATAATGTCATCATTTCTTTACCCGATGCAGATAAAAAAAAATATTCTATAAAATTTTTTGAAGAAGATGGCACACCTTTATTTGAAATAAAAAAAATTACAGAAACCTACCTCACCTTAGATAAGGTAAATTTTGTTCATGCAGGCCTTTTCACTTTTGAAGTATACGCAGATGGATCATTAGTAGAACGACATAAATTTTATATTCCAAAAGATGGAAAACCTATGCCTGTACTTGATTTTGATGGCCATATAAAATGATTTCAACATTAAACACCCGGGAAAAATTCTTTTTTATTTTTTCTTTCACCTCTTCAAAATCTATCGCGTGCCCCATTTCTTTTTCGATTGAAGTAACTTGTTTGTTTACAATTCCACACGGAATTATGTTGTTGAAATAACTAAGATCTGTATTTACGTTTAATGCAAAGCCATGCATGGTAATCCACCTGCTGCAGCGTATACCCATCGCACATATCTTTCTTTCTTTCCCCGACACACCTGCATCAATCCATACGCCTGTTTCTCCTTTACTTCTTTCGCCTTTAATACCATATTCTGCAATCGTAAGAATAATCACTTCTTCCAGGCTTCTTAAATATTTACCGATATCCGTATAAAAATTTTCGAGATCAAGAATAGGATAACCAACTACCTGCTGTAAGCCATGAAAAGTAATATCTCCTCCCCTGTTGGTTTTAAAAAATTCAATTTCTTTTTCTTCCATTTCATATTCACTCAGCAAAACATTTTCCATATGCCCGCTTTTGCCTAAAGTATATACAGGCGGATGCTCACAAAAAAGGAGATAATTTTTAGTATTGTTTTTAGTGCTGAATATTGACTGCTGAATATTTTCCAGCTCTGCAAGTTTTCTTGCTTCCGATTTTATCGCAGAGAGCGAATTAACACCTTTATTACAGGCGGCAGAGAAAAAAGGCGTAATAATTTTCTGGATCTATTTAAGTTCATGCCTCTACGAGGGTAATGACATCGCCAAGTTTCAAGCCGCTCACGATCTAAGGAGACCACTCGACCGTCTCACTAAACCCCACAGGCAAGCGATCCTTCAGGAAGTTTGCGCAAAAATAATCCGCATTT
>CBIGQT010000547.1:0-2757 GCA_966191655.1 uncultured Ginsengibacter sp. | reverse complement strand
CCGGCAGACGTTACCAGGCCGATGCGTGCACACATCTCCTGTATGCCAGCCATTAAAGGAAATGTAACCCACGCAGTCCACAATGTTGCAAGGCCAAAACCTGCGCCAGCCTGTGAATAGGTAACAATACCTGAAGGATCATCATCGCTTGCCCCGGTTATTAAACCTGGCCCTAATGATTTAATATAGTTTTTGAACCCACTCCCTGATTTTTTTTTAGAATTCATAAAGCTTTTATTTTTCTGTCACAGTAATGATAAATCCTTCACACCTTAAATTATTTGCCGCGCCAATTTAATTATATTTGAATGATTTTATTTTGAATTTTAAAGACCTTTTCATTGGCGGAACAAAAAGCAAAGAAAGAAATACAATTCCTGGAGGGACCTCAGAACAGGTGGAAAGATTTTAAATATGCGGTAAGCGTTTTTTTTGAATTTATAAAAGGTTTCAGGGCATTACATTTTGTAGGGCCATGTGTTACTGTTTTTGGATCCGCACGTTTCAAAGACGATCATGTGTATTACAAACAAGCAAGAAAACTTTCAGGTGAAATTGCAAAACTGGGATTTACAATTATGACTGGCGGTGGCCCGGGAATTATGGAAGCAGCAAATCGTGGCGCAAAAGACGTAGGCGGAAAAAGCGTAGGATGCAATATTATTTTGCCGCATGAACAACATCACAATCCTTATTTGGATAAATGGGTTGATATAAAATATTTTTTTCTTCGAAAAACATTGCTGATAAAATATTCTTATGCTTTTATAGTGATGCCTGGTGGCTTTGGCACTTTAGATGAGTTTTTCGAAGCGCTCACTTTGGTTCAGACAAAAAAAATAAGTATGTTTCCTATAATAATTTTTGATAAAAATTTTTATAAAGAAATCCTGGAACATAGTAACCGGATGCTTGCAGCCGGCACTATATCACTACATGATGAGAGGATTTATTTTGTAACAGATTCCATAGAAGATGCTGTCACTTATATTAAGGAGAAAAGTATTATGGCATTTGGGCTAAAATATATGCAATCTAAAAAACCTTTTGCCGGATTTTTTGAAAAGGGAATAAAGCATATTTCTAAATCTTTTCATGTGAATAACTAAATTCTAATTATGTATATTTAATGCGCTATCAAATATGGTTGAAAAATATTAATCAAAAACAAAATATCATGCTTAAAAAAATACTTCCTATAACCATACTTTGTGCAATCTTTATTGCAGCCTGCACAACAGGACCTAACTATAACGGCTACATGCAACCAATTTATGTTGGCCCTTCAATCGGATTGGGAACTATTATAGCAGTCGTGGTTTCCTGGAGCAGGAACAAATCGATTCTCTGGGCGATAGTTCATGGAATACTTGGATGGCTGTATGTTATTTATGCATTGCTTGTGAAACCTAAATAATATCAGATAAGGCAATAATATCAGATATAGCCGGTTATTTTGGCAGGAAGTGTATGTTCATTTTTTTTGAAAGAAAATTAATTAAATAATAATATACTAATCAGTTTCTGATACTTATCTACAAAGGACTCTTGGTTTTAACTAATTTTTACTATTACTATTTTTTTTATTGAAAAATCTGCATGCTTTTTGATACCTTAATATGTATGCCCCGCATTTACGTAATTGACGATGATATGGACCTGCTAAAAGTTGTTAAGTCACTTTTGCAAAAGAGGGGTTTTGATGTATCAATATTTTGTGATTGGGAAGTTGCCAATAATGCAATGAAGGTTTGCGAACCCCAATTGATTTTACTGGATGTTTTTCTTACGGGTATTGACGGCCTGGATGTTTGCCAGAAACTTAAAGCTTCTCCTTATACAAGACATATTCCTATACTTCTTTTTTCAGCTTTTCCCCGCATAGCTGAAAGCGCTATTCATGATTATGGTGCAGATGATTTTATGGCTAAACCTTTTGAGGTGGGAGAACTTATAAAAAAAGTTCATTCGGTGCTTTCTATGAAAGGCGCTTCTGCTTAAAAAATATTTAAGAAATTTTGGATTTTAACAAACTTTCAATGGTGCTGCATGGAATTAAAAAAGGTTTATGAGTTACCGTTAAATTGAGATTTTGTCCGGTAACACTATAATACCCTTTGATTAAATTAGCAAAAACAGACACCTCAAAACTTCCTGAATTAATATCGCCATTGAAATCGCCATTCTGGCTTTCAACTGCTGCTTTTGCCTTTGCAAGAATTGCGTCGGCTGCGCCTGAAAATGGTATGGAAAAATTACATGTTGACATTGTGCAAATTTATAGATTTTCAATCCTTATAATTCAAATCCATACATAAAAAAGTGCTTAAAAGTAGTTTAAGGGTTTTTGCTAATTTCTCAAAATCACAAATTCCGGTTGTGCAAATTCACATCTGTGCAATTCCATGCACAATTTAAAAAATTACAGTTGATGCTTTAATTTTTGAGAAAAAGTAAAGCGCAAAATTTTAATAACGAGTTTTATCGGTTTTATTTATCCAGTTTTCAAAAACTGCAAAAGCATCTTTACGGCATAAATTTATTAAAGGAATTTTTCGGCAATCATTGCCTGCTTTTATCTCCTCATAAATCATAGAGTCGTCAAAACCAATGGCGGCAGCATCATTATGTGTGTTACCATAATATACAATTTTAGGCCGTGCCCAATAGATGGCTCCCAGGCACATAGGACACGGTTCACAGGAAGTATAAATTTCACAATCCTCTAATTGAAATGCGCCAAGAATCTTACAGGCA
>CBIGQT010000546.1:0-2759 GCA_966191655.1 uncultured Ginsengibacter sp. | reverse complement strand
GCTAATAACTTAAATCAGCTCACAAAAAAAGGACACCAGGAAGGATTGTTAACGGCCGTATTGATGTTTGAAAAATATAAAAACTTAATGGATGAACTTTTAGAAAAGTTGAAAAAAAAATGATTAGTAAAGTTATCATTGGAAAAACATTTTACGGAGCCTGCAGGTACGTGTGCATGGATCAGAAAAAGCCGTTGTTTTAGAAGCAGAAGGTGTAAGAGATTTTGATTATAAATTAATGGCTGAAGATTTTGAGATGCAACAAGCTTTGAGACCTTCACTTTCAAAAGCGGTTTTTAATGGTATCATCAGCTTTTATCCAGGAGAGAAAATTGAAGACAAAATGATGGTTGATATAGCTAAAGAATATTTAGCCGAAATGAAAATTACTAACACTCAATTTGCCATTGTAAAACACATTGATAAAAATCATTTGCACCTGCACATCCTTGCCAATTTAGTAAACAACAATGGAGAAACTATTAAGAACAACTGGATAGGATTAAAAGGCAAAAAAATTGCGCAGAAATTAACCGTTAAATATGGATTGACAGAAGCCATTTTAAAGAAAATTCTGCTTTTCGTGTATGTATGACAGTTATATATAAGTTAGAGAAAAACTCCAACTCTCCTATCCCTATTTTAAATTTATTTTTTACTTGACAGTTAATAAAATCGTAATTTTGGGTATCGGTTA
Source organism: uncultured Ginsengibacter sp. (assembly GCA_966191655.1). Classification (GTDB taxonomy): domain Bacteria; phylum Bacteroidota; class Bacteroidia; order Chitinophagales; family Chitinophagaceae; genus Ginsengibacter. The sequence continues at coordinate 2,062 of CBIGQT010000546.1, read as the reverse complement.
CTAATAAGGTTACACGTTCATTGATATACTTCTATGTAATTGATAAACATAAGTTTAAGAGTTTTTAAATCATCTTGTCATCCCGACTAAGTTGATTTCTTATAAAATTAAAAGCTCGTAAAACTCAGTGTTTACGGGCTTTTTCGATTTTTAGCCTACCAATTAATATCAATTTCTGTGCGACAAATTCGGTTACACTTGAATTGATAATAACTTAATCTTCCTTTATTTAAATACAATTTATTCGACACCATGTTTCCGGTGAAATAGATATCTGGCAATCCATCACGATTAAAATCACCGATGCCTACACCGCCGCCGTTATAAATATTTTCCACGTCGAGAACATTTATAAATTACACCTTCATTTTTCAATTACAATTTTATGTGTTTCGATTGTGTTGGCGGTAACTACTTTCAAAAAATAAATACCCGCTGATAATTCATTTATTGGAATATCTATTTCCTGGTATTGTAAAAAATTTTTTTTCCTGAAATCTAAAAATTTCACTGATGCCGTGTTGAATAGTGAAATATCAGCCTGGTTGGTATCGTTGTTGAAAACAAGTTGAATTGCTTCTCTTGCGGGGTTTCCAATAATTTTAATTGTGGATGATGATTTTACATCTTCAGTAAAATTTATTTTCCTGACCACTGAGTAGCTAAATTTGCCGTCTTTGTCAACCTGTTTTATACGGTAATAATTATACCCTGATGCCGGGCTAAAATCAGTAAAGTTATACGTTTGTTCATATCCTGTATGTTGATTTGCCAAACTTCCAATTGAATTGAAATTGTTACCATCTGTGCTTTTTTCTACCTCATAGTGATCATTATTTATTTGCTGGTTTACTTTCCATTGAAGTTGTACAGATTTATTAATATTTTGAGCGGTAAACGACAACCAGGAAACTGGAAGTAAGCTATTATTATTCATGTTGTAAACCGTAACATTTGCACTGGCAGCCGCGCCGGTTGCAAACAAATCTATTCCATCACTATTGGCACTGGTCGGGTAGATCCTGGATGCAAATGCATATTTATCATTAATAAATACCTCCACAACTGAACCATCAATGTATATATGCCAATCCATTGGTGCAGATGGATCATCAGGTGAAAATGTAACAGTTTTTAAATCGCCGACGGTATTAGGATTAGTAGAGCTGTGCGTTCTATCGATAGAAAGTTCCCCATAATAGTAATCATAATAAATAGAAGTGTATTCAGATCCATCCGCGTTCTTTTCAATAATAATTCCTGCTTTTTGGGTTAATGCATTTGGAGTGATGCTGGCTCTTATTTCTTTTTGAAAGCCACTGGTACCATTTAAAAAATTAAAACCCGATGTGGTAACATTTACATTATTAAAAAAAGTAGAATCATTCCGTAATTTCTTCAGCGCAGGATGTGGCTTCTGAACCAGTTTGTTGTTTACCATGTCCCATTCACGGGCAAGACTGAAAACATTTGCATAACCCCTTTTATATTGTTCTGACGATGGAATAAGATCCGGTATAATTCCAATGGCAGTAACAATTCCATCTTTATCTGTATTTACTGACGGAGATAATAACCAGTTTATTAATTCAAGGTTGGTTGCTGAAGTATTATCGGGCGTAAACGTTTGGCTTGCAAAATTTCCAACCCAATAAAAAGAACGGGCAGGGTTATTTGCCTCCGGAGTTTTATTTACGAGGAGCATATACTTACTGCCGAACTTCCAAAAAACAGGCATTTCCCAGAACACTCCGGAAGCATATTGTGCATTATTTCCCTGGTACATCGGGCCAATATATTGCCATGTTATCAGGTCTGATGATGAAAAGAGGAAAACTGTTCCCACCGCAGGACTTTGAAGCCCGGAACCGGTAATCATATACCAGGTTGATCCTTCTTTAAATACATAAGGATCCCTGAAATCGTTATTGGCAGGAGCTGTTGGCGCCGCGGGAATAAGTGGATTGCCCGCATTTTTTTGCCACGTCAATAAACTATTGGTAGCGGGGGATGCTGAACCAATTCCTGCTTTTACGCCATCTACTCCGGTAAAAATAATATC
>CBIGQT010000545.1:0-2762 GCA_966191655.1 uncultured Ginsengibacter sp. | reverse complement strand
AACTATGGCATAGCGGGCCTTTTGAACCAGTAATAAAAGACGGAAAGGTTTATGCCCGGGGCGCTGCTGATGATAAGGGTCAATTTTTTATGCACGTAAAAGCCCTGGAAACTATGGTAAAAACGAATACCATGACCACCAATATAAAATTTTTGATAGAAGGTGAAGAAGAGATTGGCTCACCGAGTCTGGGTAAATTTGTTGAAAAAAATAAAGAGCTTCTGAAGGCCGATGTTATATTAATCAGTGATAGCTCAATGTTAAGCATGGAAAACCCGTCTTTAGATATTGGTGTGCGAGGTTTATCTTATATAGAAATTGAAGTAACGGGAGCCGACAGAGATTTACATAGCGGAACTTATGGAGGCGCAGTTGCTAATCCTATTACTATTCTTTCCAAAATGATAGCATCTTGCCACGACGAAAATAATCACATAAAGATACCCGGGTTTTATGACGATGTAGTGGAAGTATCTAAAGAAGAAAGAGCTTTACTTAACAAGGCTCCATATAATGAAAAAGAATATGAAAAGGAAATTGGCGTGAAGGAGCTATGGGGCGAAAAAGGATATACAACAAATGAAAGAACTGGTATCCGTCCGACGCTTGAAATAAATGGAATCTGGGGAGGTTACCTGGGAGAAGGCGCTAAAACAGTCTTGCCATCGAAAGCAATTGCAAAAATTTCTGCACGTTTGGTACCCAATCAATCATCAGTAAAAGTGACTAAGTTATTATTAGATTATTTTAAAAAAATTGCACCTCCTTATATAACAGTGAAAGCATTTGAACATCATGGTGGCGAACCTTATATGACTCCTATGAACAGTAAAGGTTATAGAGCCGCATCAAAAGCTGTAGAAACAACTTTTGGAAAAATACCCATTCCTGTTCGTGGGGGCGGGAGTATTCCCATTTGTTCAATACTTGAAAAAGAACTTGGAATAAAAATAATTTTTATGGGTTTTGGACTCGATAGTGATAATCTTCATTCACCAAATGAAAAATATGGGATCGAAAATTTTTACAAAGGCATAGAAACTATCCCATATTTTCATAAATACTTCTCGGAAGACAGCAATTAAAAAAATTTACTGGATATTTTACTTCTCAATTGCTTCCGGGGGAAAGACCGGCAATTTCAGATCTAATCAGACTTTTACTTTTTTGAAAAGTGCATATTTTATTTATTTGAAGAAAGTTTTTATATAAGGAATAAAAACTCTTTTCAATTCTGAACTAAAATTTAGCCACAGATTTTCTAATTCTTATTGCCGTATTTTTGCCAACATTTATAACAAAATAATAATACTTGCATGGTAGATGTATTTGAAAAAATGATGAAAGATGGAGGCCCAATAGGAAAACATGTAGAAAGAGCACATGGATATTTTGCATTTCCTAAACTTGAAGGAGAACTTGGGAGCAGAATGTTTTTCAGAGGAAAAGAAAAAATTGTATGGAGCCTCAATAATTATTTAGGATTGGTGAATCATCCTGAAACAAGAAAAATAGATACAAAAGCTGCAGCCAATTGGGGAATGGGCAATCCTATGGGGGCCCGCATGATGAGTGGCAATACAAGTATGCATGAAGAATTGGAAAAGGTTCTTGCAGAATTTGTAAGCCGTGAAGATGCTATGCTGTTGAATTTTGGATACCAGGGAATAATGAGTTGCATTGATGCATTGGTAAACCGGCATGACGTAATTGTGTATGATGGAGAAGCCCATGCATGCCTTGTTGATGGAGTGCGCTTACACATTGGATTTAGTTATAAATATAAACATAATGATGTTGAAGATTGTGAGAAGCAACTAAAGAGAGCCGTAAAAATGGCCGATAAAAATGGGGGAGGAATTTTATTAATTACTGAAGGAGTTTTTGGAATGAGTGGCAACCAGGGAAAGATTAAAGAAATTGTTGCTCTAAAAGAAAAATATAATTTTCGTCTACTCATTGATGATGCTCATGGATTTGGTTCAATGGGACCAACGGGAGCCGGAGCAGATGAAGAACAAAATTGCCAGGCTGGCGTTGATTTATACTTTAGCACATTTGTAAAAAGTATGGGAAGCATTGGAGCTTTTATAAGCGGACCAAAAAGTATAATGACTTATTTACGTTACAATGTACGTTCGCAGATTTTCGCAAAAAGTTTACCGCTAATAGTAGTAGAAGGAATGTTAAGAAGAATGGAAATGCTGAAAACAATGCCAGAGCTTCGTAAAAAATTATGGCATAATGTAAATAGACTTCAGACTGGATTGAGAGAAAAAGGATTTGATATTGGAAGCACCAATAGTCCTGTAACTCCTGTTTTTATGAAAGGAGACTTGCCTGAAGCAACCAATATGGTGATGGACATGAGAGAGAATTACAATATTTTTTGTTCAGTGGTTGTTTTCCCGGTTATACCAAAAGGACAGATTATTTTTCGTTTAATACCTACTGCAGCCCATACTGATGAAGATACAGATATAACACTTTGCGCTTTTGAAGAAACAAAAAAGAAATTGGATGCGGGAGTTTACACAGCAGAAGATATACCTGATATGGCTGATGTTGCCGAAATGGGTCAAAAAGGTGATATGTAAAAACCGGGCAACTAAAAAGAAGCCCGGGATTATCAAAAAATCTTAACCATTAAATCTTAACACTGAGAATCTATTATTATAGTCGGCAAATCATCTGAAGAAGTTGTCTTCAAAAAAATCATTGAGATTTTATTAACAAAAAAAAGGGGCCGGATAAAAATCCAC
>CBIGQT010000544.1:0-2762 GCA_966191655.1 uncultured Ginsengibacter sp. | reverse complement strand
TTTTCTCACTAAAACGCAAAAGCCACGAATGATTAATTATAAATATTTTATATTCTTTGTGTTGTTGTGAAAATTGATATGCTACTTAAAAATGAAGTGCATTGTGTTTTTACCATTTTCATGTACGTTTGCATACATTTAAAAAAAATTGCAATGGCGTCAAAAAAAATTTCCGAATTATTGGGCAATAAAGCCGAAGACTTATTAAATCACAAGTGCATCATTGATAAATCAACTCTTACACTTCCATCACCAAATTATATTGACGATATTTTTGTTGATAGTAATCGTAACAACCGCGTTGTTCAAAGCATGCAAACGCTTATGAGCCATGGAAGACTTGCTGATACAGGCTATTGCTCTATTTTCCCGGTTGACCAGGGCGTAGAACATAGTGCCGGTTCATCTTTTTCTCCTAATCCTATTTATTTTGACCCTGAAAATATTGTAAAACTTGCTATTGAAAGTGGCTGTAATGGAGTAGCATCCACATTTGGTGTACTGGGTATTTTAAGCAGAAAGTATGCGCATAAAATTCCTTTCATTGTAAAGATTAACCATAATGAATTATTAACCTATCCTAATAAATTTGATGAAATAATGTTTGGCACAGTTAAAAGTGCATATAACATGGGCGCTGTAGCTGTTGGCGCCACCATCTATTGGGGCAGCCAGGAAAGTAACCGCCAGTTGCAGGAAGTAAGCCAGGCCTTTGAACTGGCTCATGAATTAGGCATGGCCACTATACTGTGGTGCTATACAAGAAATAATGCTTTTAAAGTTGGTGATGTAGATTATCATACTGCTGCAGATCTTACCGGTCAGGCTAATCACCTTGGCGTAACGATACAGGCGGACATTATCAAACAAAAAATGGCAACCAACAATGGTGGGTTCAATGCTGTGAAATTTGGAAAAACTTCAAAGTTGGTTTACGAAAAATTAACAACAGATCATCCGATTGATTTGTGTCGTTACCAGGTTCTAAATTGTTATAGTGGCAAAATTGGTTTGATAAACAGTGGCGGCGAAAGCAAGGGCAATTCGGATTTAGTGGAAGCTGTGGAAACTGCCGTAATTAATAAGCGTGCTGGTGGAATGGGCTTGATTCTTGGAAGAAAAGCTTTTCAAAGACCTTTTAAAGAGGGCGTAGAATTATTGAATGCAACGCAGGATGTTTTCTTAGATAAAAGTATAACCATAGCATAAATACAAAGCCGTTGTTTATTGGCCATTAGGTTATTAAACAAAATAACTTTTTATAGAAATGTTTATTTATGAAACAGGAAGAAGATTTTGATGCAAACCTTGCAGGCGAAGAAGGTGACACGGAAGAAACCAAACGAAGGTGGTTTCGCAGGATAAAAAAAGGAATCACTACTTCTACAAAAGATAAAAAAGAAGCTCCTGATGGATTATGGACTAAATGCCCTAATTGCCGTTATACTTGTACCGTTTCGGAATTAAGAGAAAATTTATTTGTATGTCCAAAATGCGATTATCATCATCGTATTGGAAGCGCTGAATATTTTGAAATTATTTTTGATGATGAAAGTTACCAGGAACTGTATGCGAATATAAAATCGAAAGATTATCTCGGCTTTGTTGATCTCAAACCTTACGCACAGCGGTTAAAAGAGACTTATGCAAAATCTTCTATTCATGATTCTATAACAGTTGCACATGGCAAAATACATGGAATGGATATGGTTGTTGCGTGTATGGATTTTGAATTTATTGGAGGAAGCCTGGGAAGCGTAATGGGCGAAAAAATTACAAGGGCATGTGACTATTGTGTTGAACATAAAATTCCTTTTATGATCATTAATAAAAGCGGCGGCGCCAGAATGATGGAAAGCGCTTTTTCATTAATGCAATTAGCAAAAACTTCCGGCGGTTTATCTAAAATGTCTGATGCAAAAATTCCTTATATCTCTCTTTGTACCGATCCTACATTTGGCGGAACCACCGCTTCATTTGCCATGCTTGGCGATATTATTATGGCTGAACCCGGCGCTCTTATTGGATTTGCGGGCCCACGTGTTATAAAGGAGACGATAAAAAAAGATTTACCTCCGGGGTTTCAACGCAGCGAATTTTTACTAGAACATGGTTTTCTTGATTTCATTGTTCAACGCAAAGAACTTAAAGATAAGTTGATGCAATTGTTGATTTTATTCAGAAATTAAATCATGAGTTGTCAGTTGAAAGTGGTGAATCAGCTTTATTGACTATTAATTAATATCTATCATTGGCCGTAAGCATGGATCTCAGTAACCGCAAAGCATATTATGAATACAACATTGAAGCAAAATATATTGCGGGCATGGTATTGACGGGAACTGAAATAAAATCATTGCGTGAAGGCAAAGCAAGTTTTAATGACAGCTATTGCATTTTTTTTAAAGGAGAATTATTTGTAAAGAGCCTCCATATATCTGAGTATAGTTTTGGAACAATTCATAATCATGAGCCGATGCAGGAACGAAAATTATTACTGCACAAAAAAGAATTACGTAAGCTTGAAAACAAAATAAAAGAGAAAGGTTATTCTATCATTCCATTAAAAATTTTTATTGCAGCAAACGGATTTGCAAAAATGGAAATTGGTTTAGGAAAGGGGAAAAAAATACACGATAAGAGAGAAACGATTAAAGAGCGGGAAAGTGATCGGGATATTAAAAGAAAGTATGGAATATAACTATAACAGCTAAACGTAGAAATTAACTCAACACTCACTTAAACTCAACGGTACATTAACT
>CBIGQT010000543.1:0-2762 GCA_966191655.1 uncultured Ginsengibacter sp. | reverse complement strand
TGATTTACATGCTGTGCATTATGCGCATGCAGGTTCCGGGGAAATACACCTGCGGCCAATCATTAATTTAAAAACAGTTGAAGGAAATCATCTCTTTAGAATTATTGCAGAGGAAATTGCAACATTGGTAAAAAAATATAAAGGTTCATTAAGCGGTGAACATGGTGATGGGAGATTGCGTGGAGAATTTATAAAACAAATGGTGGGTGAAAAAAATTATGAGCTATTTAAAACAATTAAAAATACCTGGGACCCGAATAATATTTTTAATCCCAATAAGATTGTTGATACGCCACCAATGAATACGATGTTGCGATACAAGCCCGGGCAAAAGACTCCTGCTTTCAAAACCATTTTCAGGTATTATAACCAGGATGTTTTGCAACATGCAGAGCAGTGCAACGGTTCAGGCGATTGCCGTAAAACTCATCTATCAGGTGGAACAATGTGCCCTTCTTACATGGCCACAAAAAATGAAAAAGATACAACCCGTGCAAGAGCAAATATTCTGCGGGAGTTTCTTACTAATTCGGAAAAGTTAAATCGTTTTGATCATAAAGAAATTTATGAAGTAATGGATTTGTGTTTGAGTTGTAAAGGTTGTAAATCCGAATGCCCTTCCAATGTGGATGTCGCCAAATTGAAAGCAGAATTTTTGCAGCAATATTATGATGCCAATGGTGTTCCATTTCGCTCGAAGCTGATCGCCAATTTTAATAAGTCAGCAAAATTAGGCGCAATGGTTCCGGGCCTGTATAATTTTATGATGACAACTTCTGCAACAAGTAAACTTATAAAAAGAATAGCAGGTTTTGCCGAACAACGTTCCATGCCAACACTTCACAAAATAAGCCTGGAAAAATGGTATCAAAAAAGAAAGAAAGCGCCAATATTAAATAAACTAACGGTTCCGCGTAAGGTATATTTATTCTGTGATGAATTTACTAACTACAACGATACGGAAATTGGCATTAAGGCAATTTCGTTATTGGAAAAATCAGGCTATGAAGTTATTATTCCACAACATGAAGAAAGTGGTAGAGCGTGGCTGTCTAAAGGATTATTGAGAGATGCAAAGGTTATTGCCAATAAAAATATAACGTTATTAAGTGAACTCATAAACGAAGACACGCCGTTAATAGGAATTGAACCCAGTGCTATCCTAACTTTTAGAGACGAATACATTGATCTTGCAGAAGATAAAAATTATCGCGCGGCAAAGGAATTAGCAAAAAATGTTTTTTTAATTGATGAATTTATTGCACAGGAAATTGACAATGGAAATATTAGCTCTGATTTATTCACCAAAGAAAAAAGATTGGTAAAATTACATGGGCATTGCCAGCAAAAAGCTTTATCGTCTTTATCAACTTCTGTGAAGATGTTATCACTTCCTGAAAATTATTCTGTTGAGGTGATTCCTTCAGGTTGTTGCGGCATGGCCGGTTCTTTTGGTTATGAAAAAGAACATTATGATTTATCAATGAAAATTGGTGAATTGGTTTTATTACCTGCAGTACGCAGTCAATCAGCAGATACCATTATTGCTGCACCCGGAACAAGTTGCCGTCACCAGATAAAAGATGGAACCGGAAGAAAAGCTTTGCATACGATTGAAGTTTTGTATGAGGCCTTGAAATAATCTATAGTAATTGCGTGGAGGCTACTTTCCGATACAGAAAGTGAAATTAACCGATTCCGGTAGATCGCAGAAGAATTTGTAACAGATCACTGAACAGGATTTGGAGAGACCGTGAAGTTGAAGTCAATGCTAACAACTGAAAAACTATCACCAACGGCCAGCTACTTCCAAAAAAATTTATCCAAACTCGGGTCCGCAAATTAAATATTGGTTGCTGACATTGCCGGGAAATAAATTTTGTTCTTTGTTCATCCTTACAAATTTTCTTTGTGTGCTAAAGCCATTCAATTTCAACCAACCTATAAGATCATTCTTCTCAGATATTACATCCACAACCACAGATTTATTTTTTAGTTCATTCAACACTGAATTAATAAGGTTTTTTGCGTCAATAATATCTGCTGCAAACACAGGTCCTATGTGATGATATTTGTTTCCTGCTCTTCCCAACGCAATCCCTGTAATTAAATTATTTCTTTTAATCATCCATGCCTTTTGTGGATATTGCGATAGCAGGTATTTAATAAGCGATGATCTTTTTACACCAAAAATATTTTTATCAAAATCAATAATCTCATTTAAATGCTTTAGCTCAATATGTTCAGGAAAAATCTTCTCATCATTTTTTACTGAGATGTTTTCCATTGATAAATTTGTCATTCTTACAATTTCAAATTCATCCCTAAAGCCAAATTTTTTATACACGTTCCGCCCAGCCGGAGTGGCATCAAGCTTAACAGATTTGAACGATGTTAATTTTTTTAAAACCTCTGTAAGAAGAGATGTGCTTACTCCCTGTCCGCGAAATTCTTTATCCACCAACACCATTCCAATCCAGGCGGCATTGCCTGAATAATTCATGGCAGTAGTTGTTCCAATAATCTTATCGGAATGTTCAGCAATGACGCAAATGTTTTTGGAATTCTCTATTAAAAAATTCCAGTCATTTTCAGTTTGGTTCCATCCTTCAGCAGTTGATAATTTCATTGCTCCGGTAATATCTCCCGGACGCATTTCCCGTATTATAAACTCTGCTTTTTTCATTCAACTGCTTTCAGTGTAGTTCAGATCTTTTGAAAATGTTTCTTCTAAATAAAACAATGCCACGAGAGCAACAGCA
>CBIGQT010000542.1:0-2769 GCA_966191655.1 uncultured Ginsengibacter sp. | reverse complement strand
AATTAATTACACAAACTAGTTTTTAGTTTCAAAACATTCCTTTACAAATACACACTTTACCTTAATAAGCTCTTGCAAATAAAACTCTTTCTTTACTGGGATTGCCGGTTAAAATACAATTGCCTTCCTCCTGCAAATTATTTAAAGGAATACAGCGTATAGTCGCCTTCGTTAGTTCTTTAATTTTATCTTCTGTTTCTGCCGTCCCATCCCAATGAGCTGAAACAAAGCCGCCTTTACCATCAAGTATTTTTTCAAATTCCTGCCACGTATCTGCCTTCGTTATATTATTATCACGAAAGTGCTTTGCTTTTGCATAAATATTTTCCTGGATATCGTGTAATAAAACTGAAATAGTATTGGCAAGTCCATCCATTGAAACAGATGCTTTTTCCTTTGTATCTCTGCGTGCTACTTCCACAACATTGTTTTGCATGTCCCTGGCTCCGATAGCAATACGCACCGGAACACCCTTTAATTCATACTCTGCAAATTTCCAGCCCGGGCGGTTGTTATCATCATCATCGTATTTTACTTTTATTCCCAATGCTTTAAAATCTTCCATGAAAAATTTTACTTTTTCATCAATCATTTGTTTTTGTTCATCACCTTTATAAATTGGTATAATTACAACCTGTATCGGTGCAATCTTTGGGGGCAATACAAGACCTTCATCATCACTGTGCGCCATTACCAAAGCGCCTATCAACCGGGTACTTACTCCCCAGCTGCTCGCCCATACGTAATCGAGTTTATTTTCTTTATCAGTAAACTGCACATCAAACGCTTTTGCAAAATTCTGGCCGAGATAATGTGATGTGCCTGCCTGTAAAGCCTTACCATCCTGCATCAGCGCTTCTATTGAATAAGTATCAACAGCTCCTGCAAAACGCTCACTGATACTTTTAACGCCCTTAACAACCGGCAGCGACATCCATTCTTCTGCAAATGTTGCGTATACATTAAGAATCAATTTAGTTTCGTCTATGGCTTCCTGTGAGGTTGCATGCGCCGTGTGTCCTTCCTGCCATAAAAATTCTGTGGTGCGCAAAAAAAGTCGTGTACGCATTTCCCATCTCACTACGTTGGCCCATTGATTTACCAGTATAGGCAAATCGCGGTAAGATTGAATCCATGTTTTATAAGTATTCCATATAATAGTTTCTGAAGTTGGCCTTACTATTAATTCTTCTTCAAGCTTTGCATCGGGATCAACAACAATGCCGCCACCATCAGGATCGTTCATCAAACGATAATGAGTAACCACCGCACATTCTTTTGCGAAGCCTTCCACATGAGCCGCTTCTTTACTCAAAAAACTTTTGGGAATAAACAATGGAAAATATGCATTCTGATGGCCTGTTTCTTTAAACATTTTATCCAATTGGTCACGCATATTTTCCCAAAGAGCAAATCCATAAGGCTTTATAACCATACAGCCTCTTACGGCGCTGTAATCTGCCAACCCTGCTTTTAAAATAATATCATTATACCACTGAGAATAATCTGTTTCCCTTTTTGTAATTTCTTTACTCATAATATTTGTTAGTTTAAATCTTCTTTTATCCCAAAAAACTATTTTAACAAATGAGGTTTATCATAAAAAATATACTTTTCATCATAAAAAACCGGCATTTTATCTTAGCTATTTTTTAACAATCTTCCGTAAAACCAAACGTCATATAATAGTCTGCAAATGCTTAAATTTACATTGGATATGGGCGCAAAAGTAACAAACTTCATTTTTAATTTTTCTTTAAACTTAAAGTCATGAAAACAAAATATTTACTCTTAATTGGTGTAATAGCTGTCTTTGGCAGTTGCAGCTCTGCATATCGCATTGGTCAGACCCCTGATGATGTTTATTACTCACCGGCGCCAGAACAAGATGCATATGTAACTTCTGAGAATCAGCAAGACAAGGACAGTTATGTATATAATAATAACATCGAAGATCTTTCAATAAGAAGGGGTATTAACGACCCACTATATCGCAGCAGCCTTTCATTAAGTATGGGATATGGTTACAACCCTTATGATTTCTATGGATCTTCATTCTATAACCCTTATAATCCATACTCGCATACAGGCGCAACTTTTTATCCTTATAATAATTACTATAATAGTTTTTATTCTCCATACACCAACTTTTATTCACCTTATTATAATAGTTATTATCCACCACTATATTATGTTACAAAGCCAGGCGTTTCCGTAAGAAATTATAGCGGGCCAAGGCAATATAATCTTGGTGCATATAATGTAAATACTAATCATACTATTCCGGCAGCAACTACTACAGGTACTTCTTCTGCTCCTGTTAGAACCTTTAAACCAGCACCAACCACAACCGGTGTTGGAGGCTTTGTAAGAAGAATTTTTACTCCGTCTGATAATACCACTACAAGGTCAAATAACAATTATAATAATAACGATAATAATAATTCCGGAAGAACATTTCAACCAGGCACTTCTTCCGGAAATAATTCATCCTCATCCGGAGGCGGCGGTGGCAGTGCTCCTACGAGAACGTTCAGGCACTAAACTTTTTATTACCACTCACGGTTATACTCATTGTATAGCTGATAATTTATAATTGGAAATTGCTTTCTTAATCTAATATCTTTCTTAAATATTTTACAATTATTGTACTATGAAATCAACATATATAATAGCAATCTTATTGCTTGCTATTACTAAAATTTATGCCCAGGAGCCGGCAGATGCACTTAGATATTCATGGCTTACTCAAAATGGAACAGCCCGCAA
>CBIGQT010000541.1:0-2770 GCA_966191655.1 uncultured Ginsengibacter sp. | reverse complement strand
GATAAGTATAGGGGCCAAGATTGCTCCATGTTTTATTGGTTATATGGCACGTTGAAAGACTTAAAAACGCATCGAAATGAAAATGTGAATCGTCGGGAACTTTATCAATAACTCCTGTAACCTTATAACTATCTTTTCTAATTCCTATAGCTAACATTTTACCAACCGGTTCTTCTTGTCCAAAATATTTTTTTGCCATTGCTTTAGTTATAACAACGCTGTTCGGCTGCACCAGCGCATCAGTTTTATTTCCGTCGATTACTGGAATAGAAAATAGTTGCAGGAAATTGGAGTCTGCAAAAGCGAGATGATCTTCTTTAAATTGCTTATCATTATACTGCACAAAATCGCTTGCGGGTGAAATCCTGGTTAAGGCTTTCACCTCCGGAAATGCAGCTTTCATTCCTTCACCAACGCCCATATCTACGTTGGGATACACTGCCACATCGCCATTGCCTGTCGCAGATAAATTAATCCTGTAAATATTTTTCGCTTCAGCAGGATACCTGTCATAGCTGAGTTCGTTATAAACAAACACAGCTATCAACATAAAGCAGGTAAGGCCGATGGCCAATCCAAAAATATTAATGAAGGTAAATGCCTTATTCTTTCGGAGATTTCTTAAAGCAATTTTCACATAATTTTTAAACATATTTAAGTGCGTTTAATGTTGACCGTTATAATCAGTTATTTTTTTACTCTGTTCTCAAGCTCTTAACAGGATTTGCTATTGCTGCTTTTATTGCCTGAAAGCTCACCGTTAATAATGCAATTATAATTGCCAGTAATCCGGCTAATGCGAACAACCACCAGCTAACAGGTGTTCTGTACGCAAAACCCTGCAGCCATTTATTCATAACAAACCATGCCAATGGCGATGCAATAATCAATGCTATTAACACAAGCTTTATAAAATCTTTGGAAAGTAATGATGCAACATTGCTAACTGAAGCACCGAGCACTTTGCGTATGCCAATTTCTCTTGTGCGTTGTTCAGCGGAAAAAGCTGATAGGCCAAATAAACCTAAACAGGCAATTAATATGGCAATGAAAGTGAAATAACTAACGATAACAGATATACGCTGATCCTTCTCATAATTCTTCTGGAAATCAGTATCAAGAAATGAATATGAAAAAGGTATATCAGGATTGATTTTGCTCCATGAATATTTTATGTCTTTTAAAAGATTCGGATAATTTTTTGTTGCAACATTGGCAATAAGATAGCTGTATTTGTTGCCCAAAGAAGTTGTAAACCCAAAAGGCTTTATTGAATTATACAAACTTTCAAAATTAAAATTCTTTACCACTCCTACTATCTCCATAGTATTATGAGTTCCCTGAAAATCAAAATATATTTTTTTGCCTACCGCGGTTGTAACATCGTACCCAAACTCTTTCAAGGCTGCTTCATTCAGCACTATACTATTTGAATCTGCAGTGAATTCTTTTGAAAATCCCCTGCCAGACAGGATTGTAAAGCCCAATGTTTTAAAATAATCATCTCCTACGGTAGCCAGATGAACATCCTTGATATCCTTTATAGTTTTTCCTTCGGGATAAAAGAGCATATCCTCAACATTAGGAACTCCAGGATAAGTAGAGCCGCTTGTTATATTCTTAACAGCAGGATTTTTTAATAACTCATTTTTAAAAGCGTCATAATTTTTTATTGCATTTTTATCCTGCAGCGGCAAAATAATTTGCTGATTTTTGTTGAAACCAAGTTGCTGATTATCCAGGAAATTTAATTGCTTTATAGTGACAACGGCACCTAAAATGAGACAGATTGAAATTGTAAATTGAAATACAACCAACCCTTTACGTATAGTTATAGCAGAAAAATTATTTAATAATCTTCCTTTAAGTACACTGATTGGTCTAAACGATGACAAATAAAAAGCGGGATAAAAGCCAGATAGCATTCCTGAGAATAAGGTAAGCCCTGCAATCCATAACCATAATTCAGGTTTGCCAAAAAGTGTTAGATTTTTTTGAGTAAGGTTATTAAAGAAAGGAAGGAGTGCATATGCGACAAGCAAAGCCAATAACAACGCAAAAAAACTCATCATCACAGATTCCCCCAGGAATTGATATACTAAAAATTTCTTTTCAGCGCCCATTACTTTTCTTATGCCTACTTCTTTAGCTCTTTTGCCTGAGCGGGCAGTTGACAAATTCATAAAATTGACACAGGCTATAAGCAATACAAACAGTGCTATGCTGCCAAGGATATAGAGATTAGTAATATTTCCATTTGGTGCAATTTCATTATCCAGGTCAGAGTGCAGGTAAATATTTTTTAAAGGTTGTATAAATAATTGTTTTGAAATTCCCAATGCTTTCATATCTGCGCCTCCTCTTTTATCAATAAATGCCTGCAGCTTTTTTTCAAAAGCTTTTGGATCAGTACCGTCTTTCAATTTTACGTAAGTAAAGAATATATTATTTGTAGCCCAGTTCGTTTGCTGATCAACCCAGGTTCCAATATCTCCATTACGCATGGAAAGAAAGAAGTGCGCAGGGATATGCGATTTGAGTGATACATCTTTAAAAACACCACTTACCTTGTAATTAAAATTACCAAATGGCATCCTGATATTAATTGATTTACCAAGCGGATTCTGGTTACCAAACATTTTTTGAGAAACCTCTTCTGAAATTACTATACTGTTAGGCTCATTGAGAGAGGTAAGCGCATTACCATATTTAAGCGAGTAAGTGAAGATTTGAAAAAAGTTAGAATCAACGTAATAGCCATTAGTTTCAT
>CBIGQT010000540.1:0-2777 GCA_966191655.1 uncultured Ginsengibacter sp. | reverse complement strand
TTTGTATTCATTATAAATAAATACACCTACCAACTTGGCAACTCTTCATTTCTTCCGCAGTTTACCTGGTATGCAACACTTTCGCATAGTTACAAGGGAATGCTGGTTTCAAGTATTTTATATAGCACTACTTCAAATTATTTTTCACAATTATTTTATTCTAACCCTGACGGACTGGTAATTTACACGGAAGGAAATGTGGGTTCAGCAACAGATTTGGGAGCTTCGGTAAGCCTGCAACTAAATCCTTTTAAATGGTGGGACATTACCACCGCAGTATCGGTTGATGATAAAACAATAAAAGGAGAAGTAATCAATCCTATTCATTCAACTATTTTCCAGGGCACTCTTAATATAAATAACCAGTTTCATTTTGGTAAAAACTGGTCAGCAGAAATTTCCGGTTATTATAATTCAAAAAGCCAGGTAGACATACAGGAAATACTTGACCCGGCAGGACAACTTGCTGCGGGGGTTTCCAAATTGTTATTGAAAAAGAAGTTGAACGTAAAATTAGGCGTTCGTGATATTTTTCACACACAGGTTATGAAGGGCCTTACGCAATTTCAATTATCCAATGAGTACTTTGTTGAAACACGCGATACACGCATGGCAACGATATCGCTTAGCTATCATTTTGGTAAAACATTAAAATCAAATCATCACCTGGAGAGAGCAGCAGAAGAAGAAATAAGAAGGACAGAAAATGGAGGCTGATATGAATTTCTTTTTCATGATATTTTTTAGAATTGGCTGGTTTTTTGATAAATATAAACTGTTTATCATTTTAAAGTTCCGCTTATATAAATCCAATTGGCTTATCAGCATAATTTCATTCATTTCGAAATATGAATGCCGAAACTTTTGCCTGTCACGCCAGTATTTTAAATGATTGTACCAAAGGCGCTTTGGATTTAGACAGATGTAACAACGAAGTGTATATTTCCCGTCTTAACTACCTGGCGCCGTTTTCATACACTTCTCTTCTTTCAATAAAATATGTATATGATGGTCTTGAAAAGTACAGGGTAAATGGAATCAATAACAGGCTGGAAAAAGGGCATTGCCTTATTGTGAATAATGAGAGCAATGTATTATCAGAATGTGGTAGCGGTAAAAATTTAGCAGAGGTAAATTTAGGCATGTCTATATTTTTAACTCCGCATATAATATCCGAAGTGCTGCAGGTAAGCAAGACATGGACAAAAGATCTTGTACCGGAGTATAACCAAACATCACCCGCTGTTATGTTTTATGACGGCATTATTAAAACCGACCCGTTTGTTTATTTTCTGAAAAACCAGTTTTTAATTTTGAGCGCCATTTCGGAAAATGCCGAACTTGATGAATCTTATTACTATGGCATTTGTGAAAACCTGCTTCAATTTCAACATAATATTTTTAAAAACCTTTATAGAATTAATAAAGTGAAGTATGTAACACGGCTGGAAATTTTAAAACGTGTGTCAGTAGCAAAAGAAATTATTGAAGATAATTATTTGCATGATTTCAATCTCGATCACCTCGCCATGCAATGCTGCCTTTCAAAATATTTTTTAATTAAAAGTTTTAAACAGGTTTTTAATATTACACCGCATCAGCTCCATATCCGGTTAAAAATAAATCATGCAAAAAAATTACTGCGGCATAAAAGCTTGTCCATTTCAGAAGTGGCGCATTCTCTTAACTACCCAAACATCTTTTCATTCAGCAAACAGTTTAAGTCAATAGCCCGCTGTTCACCTACTGCTTTTAAAAATCTGGAAACATGAACCCGCGTTAGTTTACTTAAACTAAACTAAACTTACGGTGAAGTGTAAACGCAGAAATCAATAAGCAGGTATTAGTCAAATACCGAGCCTTTCTTTAAAATATCAATCTATTTTTTAATGAAGCTTTGTGAAGAACCATCGGCAAATTTTACCAGGTAAGTTCCTTTCGCGAAGGTATGCACATCTATTTGCTGCTGATCAGCATTTATTAAAATATTTTGCATTAATCTTCCATTTACATCAAAGATTCCCGCTTTTGTTTTTAAAAGTGGAGAGCTACTAATGTTTATATTAATCCAGTCCGTTGCCGGATTGGGATAAAGACTAACACGACTTTCTCCAATGCTGTTTATCCAAATTATCTGGCTATAAGTAAACCTGCCATCAATATCTACCATCTTAAGTCGATAAAATAATTTGCCACTATACACTACATTGTCCTGCACGGTATAGTTATTGTTGTTACTTCCTTTACTTTCTACCGTTGCTACCGTAACAAAGTTTCTTCCGTCAGTGCTTCGTTCTATTTCAAACGATTTGGTGTTTACTTCATCCGCAGTTTGCCATTGTAACTGATTATAACCAACACGTTTTATTCCGCTGAAGTTTAAAAGGTGTAATGGTAAAGCTGATGTGTTCTCAAAGTAATTAATTACTCCGCCATCAACGCCAATAAATGCATCAAAATCAGTGTCTCCATCTATATCTGCGAAGGTAGGAGCAGTAAAACTGCCAATGCTTATGCTGTTAAAGGGGTTCGAGGCGCCGGTTTGCAAAGTAAATACCGGAGATGCAGCACTACCTGTATTTTTATAATAAGTCATATCCCCATAATAAGACCCGATAAAAATATCCTCATCACCATCTCCGTCAATATCAACAAAAGTGGGGGTAGAAAAATATCCTACAGCTACGCTGCTCAACGGATTAGATCCTCCCGTCTGCAACGTAAATACAGGTGATGTTGCGGTGCCGGTATTTTTATAATAAGTGATATCTCCATAA
>CBIGQT010000539.1:0-2784 GCA_966191655.1 uncultured Ginsengibacter sp. | reverse complement strand
CAGTTACTTTAAAAGATAGCTTCAAAAAATAACCCTCACTGGTTTAAGAAATTCATCTATAAAAAGCCTTCCAAAAATTTATTTTTATTAAAATGTACAAGCCTTATTTTTGCGCCGGAGAGATGGCAGAGCGGTCTAATGCGGCGGTCTTGAAAACCGTTGAAGGTCACACTTCCGGGGGTTCGAATCCCTCTCTCTCCGCTAGTTTATAATTCAAACGAAACCAAAAGCCCGCAAACTCAATGTTTGCGGGCTTTTTTATTTTCGGGTTTACCAATGTTTACTCCATTTTATTGCAGCGTTACATTAAGTACATTTTCTTCATTGAATAAAGTTTCCATATTTTATAAGTTTAAAAGTTAATTGATTTTATATATTGTTCATTGTATCCAAAATGAGTCTTCAAAATCATCAGCCGGAGGAGGCGGTTGCGCATCTAGTTTTTTGCCGATTTCTTCAAGTTGCTTTTCATTTAATACTTTTTCAAGATGCGAAAAGAGTTTCCTCTCTTCGTACCGTATATGATCATCTATAAGATTTGCCAGATTCATTAATTCTGTTTTTGCATCACCGGCTAAGCCATCTAACAATTTATCAAACTGATGCTTTATTTGTTTGTGATCGTCAAGTGCCTTTTGTACTAAATCATCTTTCAATGGAGAAAACAATATGGTTTCTTCTTCCCTAAAATGTACAGCTAAATGATTCCTCCAGAAATAACCTGTATATTTTTTTATTCGTTCTGTCGGCACTTCATGTTTTAATCCCTGCCTGATTTTCCAACAAAACAATAAACCGGAATGATGATCTTTTGAAAGCTTTTTAATATGTTCGTTACGTTTGATAGGTTTATTTTCCATGAATAATTGTAATTGTTTAATTATGTAATTCTTTTTTGCAAAAAATCTTGCAGGACTATTGCATTATTTTGTTGTGTGTTGCTGGCTGCATAAAGCAGCGTCATACTTTTATGTTTCTTTATCAATTTTATTATTTCGTTTGCCGCTTCTGACTGCTCCAATTCTTCACGATACTTCTCAACAAATTCTTTCCACTTTCCAGGTTCGTGATTAAACCATTTTCTTAATGCAGCAGACGGCGCTATTTCTTTAAGCCAGAGGTCTGCATGGCCCTTCTCTTTGCTGATTCCACGTGGCCATAAACGATCTATGAGAATGCGAAAACCATCACCTTTTTCGATTGGTTCGTAAACCCGTTTTAGCTTTATTTCATGCATGGGAATAGGTTTATATTTATTACGTCTATAACGGGTAATTTTTATAGAACTCAATTTTCGATTCAAAAATCTCAGCCATTTTTTCGGCACGCCATTTGGCTTCCGTCGCTTTTTCACCCATAAATAATTCATCAACTGTTTGAGTAAAAAGTTCCATCCATTTCTTAAAATGCATGGCTGAAACGGGCAGGCTTCCATGTGCAGGAAAAGGGCTGCCGAAGTAAGTCCTTTCGTTCAGCAAAAGTGTTTGCCAGAAGGCGTACATTTTTTCAAGGTGTTGTGGCCACCTGTCCTTTATTCTTTCGTTGAATATCGGCCCCAGCAATTCGTCCTCTCTTATTTTTTCATAAAAAGTATCAACCATTTTTTTTACATCTTCGAGAGATTCAATTTCCTTTGCTTTATTCATAATTTTTCATTTTTTCACAGGAACTTTTAAAAATATTTTCATTTAGTTTCAGAAAAATTATACCCTATCGTTCCCGTCATTATGTACCAGGGTTAATTAAAATAAGTATGATAATCATCCAACTGCCTATCTATTAATTTAAAAGTAGCTCTTGCCGCTGTTGTATCGGTAATAGTCTTCAATTGATTGCTTTCATTTAATATAGGCTCCATCCACTGGTGGAGGGCATCATGATCAGGGCCGGTCATTTTACAATCCTGGATCATTTTATTTAAAGAATTGCCTAAGTCATTGCCCAGGATATTATATTCATTTGCTGATTGATTTGGCTGAATCTTAAACATATCTGCAATGGTTCGCAGGTCTACCTGGTGGCGGCTGGTACTGGAGTCAGCTTGCCATTTAGTCCCATTGTTTAAAGTTAAACCTAATGGTTGCTCCTGCACCTGACTGGCATTTTCTTTAGATTCGGCTTTATTGGAATTTTGGTTACATGCAAACAACAATGCTATGCACATAAGCGCTATCAATGATTTTTTCACAATCTTATTTTTTTATTTATTTTCAATACTTAAAATATTTACTTTATTTCAATTTTTCATTTAGGTTAATCTGGTTGTCGCCGTTCACTTTTTATTTTACAATCATCTTCCTTTCAATAATTTTATTTACAAATCCTTTCTTTTGAATTTGCGCAGCGATAGACTAACGGGAACCGCCATCCATAGTAACATAACGAGGATAGTGATGATGAACCCATAAGTTGTTCCAAAAAAGCTTTGAAAAACTGCACCGGTGTAACCCATCAAAGCTGACACATCCATTTTCAACAATATCAAAATACGCCCCATATCTATAGGGTTTAATCCACTCAATACTAGCATGGGTTTTTCTAAAGGATAATCTGCAAATTGAAAAAGAATAAAAAGTACCAACCCATCGAATATCAAAGAAAAATACAGCCATAACAAAACGGCGATGCCAATACCCTTTGCCTTGTCCCGTGTGTAAACCGCTGCCAGTAGTGCAATAGCAACAAAAATTAATGTTAAGAGTAAACCCACTCCCACCAAAATAATTCCCGTGGGAGTAAAAGAATATATAAATACAGCAATGCCAACACCAATAAAAAAAGATA
>CBIGQT010000538.1:0-2793 GCA_966191655.1 uncultured Ginsengibacter sp. | reverse complement strand
TGACCACAAAAATGTGCATAAAAAAATATCGACGACGAGAAAATAATTTTTTAAATATACGAGAAAGCATTTTTTGTAAAATATATGGAGTCGATTTTTGCAAAATTCAAAGACAACAGATTAAAAAATTCGAAAAATCGATTTTTTACGATTTTCTCAAAAAACATCGAAATTTGAAAAAAAAAATTAATTTCTTAAAAATTTTAATTTATGCTCATTTTACTAAATTCGAAAAAATCGTTTTTTATGATTCTATAAATCTAATAAGGTTGATAAATTCTTCCTTTTTTCTCCGGGCTACATCAATAAGATCACCGTTTTCCATCAATACCTGGCCGCCAGCTCCCCGTAGATATCTTTTTATATAATTAAGATTGACGAGATGGCTGTTATGAACCCGGAAAAAACGATAAGGCGCAAGCAGTTCCTCAAAATCTTTCAGAAGTTTGGTAACAAGAATAGATTTGCCGTCAATCAGATAGATGCGGGAATAACTGGAACTTGATTCTATACGGACAATATTTTTTATAGTAACAAACTCAAATCCTTCGGCGAGCGGAACGGCAATTTTGTTATCCTGGCTCTTATCATCTTTCAGGGATTGCTGCAAAACATTAAGACGCTCCCGCGTGTTTACTGTTTTCTTTTCTAAAAGCCGGTTAACGGCCTGTTGCAACTCATCTTAGGCATCTCAACATCCAGGAAAAGTATATCGGGCTTATATTGTCTTATTAAAGGTATTGCCTCCTGCGGTTCCTGAACAGCAGCCACGACTATAACCGCTTTGCAGAATTCTTCCAACTTTTGCGTAAGATTTTGCAAACTGCTTAGTTCATCATCAATCAGAATTGCCCTTAAAGTATTAATCATTAGATTGTTTTTACTTTTATTGTTACACTTGTGCCCGAGGATTCGCCATTAAGACCAATTAAATCTTCAATCTTCAATGAATTTTGCGCATGATGCTGCTCATTAAAAATTTCAATTCTTTCATTAGTTATTTGCAAGCCCAGGCTAACGTGATTTGGTTTACTCTTTGCGTTATACGTTGAGGCCTGTGCCCGACCAACACCATTATCGACTATTTTATAAATAATATAATCATCTTCAAGACTAACGGTAACCGACAACCGAAGATCTTTTTTCCCGCTATAGGCAAACCCATGAACAATGGCATTCTCAACAAAAGGCTGTATAAGCAGGGGGGGCACCCGGTAGTCAGACTCCAATAATGCCGAATCTATATTTTTGACATAGGAAAATTTGTTATTGAATCTTAAAAGCTCCAAATCAATATAAAGCTGAATGGTTTCCATGTCATCGACAAATGCAACACCCTCTTTCCGGCTGTTTGAAAGAATAATTCTTATCAGGGTTGCAAACTTGTTAAGGTATTCGCTGGCTTGTCTTTTATTATTTTGTAAAATCAAATTTTCAATACCGTTAAGGCTATTAAAAATAAAATGAGGATTCATTTGCGAGCGCAACACCTGCATTTGTAATTCTGCTTTTATTTGCCGACCCTGTATTTTTATCCGCCTGTTCCGTTGGTAAAAAAAAATTCCCGTTGCGGAAAGTAAAAATGTAAACCCGCCAAGGTAAAGCACGTTCATTTGCCTGCTGTTTTTCAACTGAAGATTCTTGATATCATTATTCTTTTGCAATAGTGCGATGTGTTCCTCCTTCTGCCGCGTTTTATTCATCGCTTCAAAATCTGCCAGCCTTGATTTTGTTTCGGCGCTGGTAAGCGAATCTTTGCGCTGCATGTATTCCTGCTGGTAGCGGTAGGCTTCCTGGAAATTTTTAAGTTTCGCATTTACTGCAGCAAGTTGTTGCAGTACCAGGACGATAGAGATTTCCTGGCCGGTTTCTTTGGCTACCGATAATGCGTGTAGAAGTGTATCGGCTGCGGGCTCCCATCGGTGAAGCCCGGTGTCTATGCTGGCGAAAGAAATCAAATATGTTACAAGTTCCGTATGATCCGCACTTTTATCTAACCATGGTTTCACGAGGGCAAGCGCTTTTTTTGCTTCCTCGTACTTTTTCTCGTTGAATAGAATAGCGATATAATTAAATTGACTACGGAAGTGTTCCTGATCCTGATTGCGTATAAGGCGGGCCACAGAATCCGATAGTTTATTGAAGTAAATTGCGGAATCAATGCGATTCAGGTTAGTATAATATGTCGCCAGGTTTGCTGCTGTTCCCATAAAAGCCATGTTACTGCCGGAAAGATATCCTATTGCTTCACGGGCATATCTCACTGCATTTAGATCATCTTCAGACTCGTCATAGAGCTCTGCAAGATTGGCCATAGGCAATCCTACTTGTGTTGAGTGACCTGCCTTGCGTAGCCCATCAATAGAATTTTCATACAATGCAATAGCCGTCCTGAACATCCCATAATATTGATACACTCCGGCCATCACGGATGAAATGCCATATCGACGCGGATTGGTGAGGTCCATAGTATCTATCCTTTCATGTAAGGAATCAAGGTAAGCGAACACAGAATCTTTTTTGTTTGCCTGAACAAATCGTTCCATAATTTCTCTCATCGAAATCAGGTTATAGAAATTCATTTTGTCGGGGAAATAGGGAAGCACCTTTTTGTAATAAAATATGGCACTATCTGGTTTGCCCAATTCATACGAAAACGCCTTAGCTACATTAAAATAAAAGATGCCTTTCATTGTATCCACATTGTTCTTTTCCGCAAGGGCGATACCTTCTCTCGCCATGTTATAAACTAAATTGAGTTATTTATTTAAATTATATATGATGTCATAAAAA
>CBIGQT010000537.1:0-2796 GCA_966191655.1 uncultured Ginsengibacter sp. | reverse complement strand
AGATATGGGTTTTTTGTGCCAAAAGCCTGGGCAAAATAGCGAAGGGCTTCTGCCAATTCACCGTTAGCGCCTCCGAATTGTTCTAATAAAAGTGTTGCGAATGCCGGATGTGGTTTTGAAACTCTAGCATTGAATTGTAATTCTTTAACATGGTAAAACATAAAATTAATTTTAGGATTAGCAAAAATCAGAGACTTGCAAAACATATACCACGAAAAATACTTTCCGGCTATTACCAATTAACGACACTTAGAAATGTTGGTAATGGCAATAACGTAGAAAGATGAAGTGAAGAATAGCAAAACATAAAAAATCTTATTCTTGAACACAGGTAAAAAGTTCTACAATAATCGAATATATGAGATTAGTTATCTACAAATAAAAACTGCATCTGCAAAATTATTTAATCACTATACGATCTTTCATTTCTTTTAGTAGTTTGTTTCAAAAATATATTTTGATATTTATTTTTCGTAAACATCATAATCGAGGTATCGGGGTTTCAGCAAAAAAAGTCGTCCAACTGCTTATATTAGATTTATTTGGTGGTATGTCATTTGTAATAAAAATATGAAACAGAAGAAAGATGTCGAAAGATAGCCCGGTTTCTAATGTAACTCTTCAAAAGAAGATGAAAAATTATTCAATTGAAACCAAAACTAATTATCACAAAAACCGGCTAAATATTCTTGAAATTATTGGAACTGCGACTCGCGGCGGAATGGAAAATTACCTCGTAAATTTTTTTAAAAATCTTCCGGCTGATAAATTCAAAATCACCTGCATTTGTCCTTGTGAAAGTTTATTTACAAAAAAGCTAAGGGAATTGGGAATTGAAGATATCTTCACTACACCCTTGGCAGATAATCCTGAATGGCGATCAATTCAATTAGCTATTGAGTTGTGCCTTCTCCATAAGGTTGATGTGCTGCATGCTCATATGCCTAAATCCCATGTTCTTGCCGGGATTGCCGGCTCCCTTATAAATAAACCTGTTGTTGCTACTATTCATGGTATGCATCTTACCGCATACGAACTTGGAGTAGCGCTCGCAGTTAAGTCACATTTGATTACAAATTGCCAGGAAACTTACATACAGGCATTGGCATTAGGCGTTCCGGCACCAAGGGTTAACCTTTTTCACAATGGTGTAGATACCACACTTTTTACTCCTGGAAAATCGGGAAAAAAATTACGGGACCTCATAAATATATCTTCCACCACCACCCTCATTGGCTTTGTGGGGAGGTTGGAATATGAAAAAGGCCCTGACCTGTTTGTTCGTGCTGCTTGCAATGTTCACGTTATTTTTCCGAATGTACACTTTGTGATTATAGGATCCGGAGGTATGCTTTCAGAATTGAAGCATATAGGCAACCAAATGTGCATAGACAAAAATCTACATTTTATTGATTGGTCCGACGATCCTGCAGAACTATATCCTGGGCTTGACCTGCTGGTACACAGTTCCCGGAGCGATGGGACTTCGCTTGCATTGCTGGAGGCTATGGCCTGTGGCCGGCCGGCTATAGGTATGGCAGCGGGCGGAGTACGAGAAATAATTGAGAATGAACATACTGGCATGTTAGTAAATGCAAACGACTGGGAAGGCCTGGCTTTTCAAATCGTACAATTATTAAAGCAGCCGAAACTTTTGAAAACCATGGGGCAAGCCGCACGAAAGAGGGTAGAAGAAAACTTCGATGTTTTGACTAATACATATAAAACAGCAGAATTATTGAAAGAGATATCCCTTCAATTTAAAAATGGCGATAATATACCAACGAACAATTATGTATTGCGAAATGTAAATGGTAATGGTTTATCAAATAATTACAGCCAGGGCAACAGTAGCTCACTTTAAACGAGCCTAATTATGCATGTCAAAGAAGTAATAAGGCCCGCTCGTCATTTTAATAAAATTTCGTTTTACATAATCGCACACGCTGACGATTGGCAACTTTTTATGTTTCCTCATGTTTACAAAGATATTACTGCGCCTGATTGTAAAGTTATTTTCATTGTTACAACGGCAGGTGATTCCGGAAGGTGCGAAACATTCTGGATGGCCAGGGAGGAAGGATTAAAAAGCTCCATTCGCTTTTGCATTGCTCCCTTGTCAGCAAGAGAAGAATTAGTTGGAGAAAGTAAATTCAATAACAAAACAATCTTTTTTTGTGCAATAAATAATACCACAACTTATTTTCTTAGGCTGCCTGATGGAAATCTTGATGGCCGCGGATTTTCAGCTTGCAATTTTCAAAGTCTTTCTCTATTTAAGTTAGAACAAATTAATTCCATCAGTGCTATAAATTACTCTGCTACTTATAAAAGTTGGTCAGAGCTGGTTTCGCTTCTTGAATCCATTATCGCCTTTGAATGCAAGGGTCTTTCAAATTTGCGGATACATTATATAAATCCTAACATCATTATAAATCCTAATGATCATCCAGATCATATTGCCACGGGAAACATCATTCAAAATATAGCTGCGATTAATCGTTTACATCGATTGTTATTTGTGGGTTATAGCAGTATTGCTTCAGGAGAAATTTTGGCTTTAACCGATTTGTTTTGGAAGACAAGTTTGTTTGCAGCATATGAAAAAGCTGTTTACGATAATTGCGGATATAGCACTTTGGCGGAAAATCCTGAATTGTATTTCAAATTATGTTGTAGAAAGCCAGATTTTACTACTGCGGAACCCACTACTGAAAAGTTGAAGGTTTAGCATAAACTCATTTATAGGATCATTGAATGGCAAAATCAATTAATCGCTTAGTAAAAAGCCATTAT
>CBIGQT010000536.1:0-2798 GCA_966191655.1 uncultured Ginsengibacter sp. | reverse complement strand
ACTCACTTCGGAGAAATATACGATGGCTTAAAAGGCCCGTTGACTATGGATTATTGGGTGCTCGATTCAGATTTGGTAAAAGCAAAAAAACAATTTAAAGAAGCGCCACGAATGATGAAGGCATTTGAATATTGGTTTGGCCCCTACCCATTTTACGAAGATGGTTATAAACTGGTGGAAGCGCCGCACCTGGGAATGGAGCACCAGAGCGCTGTGGCCTATGGCAATCATTTTTTAAATGGTTACTTAGGCAAAGATCTTTCCGGAACCGGTGTAGGCTTGAAATGGGATTTCATCATTGTTCACGAAAGCGGCCATGAATGGTTTGGTAATAACATCACTTCAAAAGATATTGCTGATAGCTGGATACACGAAGGTTTTACCAGTTACAGCGAAACACTTTTTGCTGAATATTGGTTTGGTAAAAAAGAAGCGGATGAATATTTAATTGGCATAAGAAAAAATATTGAGAACAAGGAACCCGTCATCTCACCGTATGGCGTAAACGCAGATGGGCCGATAGATATTTATTACAAGGCATCGAATATGATTCATACAATACGACAGGTAATTAACAATGATACTCTTTTCAGAAATGTTTTAAGAGGATTGAATAAAAATTTTTATCACCAAACCGTTACCTCAAAACAAATTGAGGATTATATCAGCAAAAAATCGGGGATCAATTTTTCAAAAGTATTTGATCAATATTTAAGAACTATAAAAATTCCAACATTAGAATATAAAATAAATAAAGGCATACTTTCTTACCGGTGGATAAATGTTGTTCCGGGTTTTAACATGCCTGTAAAGATTTATAATGCAGATGGAAAGTTGCAATTTATTTATCCAACGGAAAAAATGAAGCAATTAAAAAGTGGTATGAAAGAATTAAAAGTTGATGAAAATTTTTATATCTATACAAATCAAATTAATTAAATATAATTTAGCGGCTTAACTTTATCTATGTCGCAGATACGAAGGCAGAGTATCATATCAACCGTTTTTGTTTACGCAGGTTTTTTTATTGGTTTTATTAATACTTATCTTTTTACGAGACAGGGTTCACCCTTTACGCCTTCTCAATACGGACTGGCATCTACCATTTTTATTGCAGTAGGCAACCTGATGTTTGCATTCGCCAACATGGGGATGATTTCGGTAATTTATAAGTTTTATCCTTATTACAAAGACAATCTTCCGAAAAAGAAAAATGATTTACTTACGTGGGCACTTGTTGTAAGCCTTGTTGGTTTTGGCTTTGTAATAATTGCCGGCATTATTTTTAAAGACCTGGTAATACAAAAGTTCGGCGCACACTCCCCTGAATTTATTCAATACTATTTCTGGATATTTCCTTTCGCGCTATCGCTGTTGGTATATTCTATCCTGGAAGTGTTTGCATGGAACCTTCGAAAATCCAGCTTTACAATATTCTTGCGGGAAATACTTTTTCGTTTACTAACCACCATTCTTATTTTCCTGCTGAGCTTTCACCTTATTAAAAGTTTTGACACGTTCATTAAACTATATGCATGTACGTATGGCATTATTGCAGTAGTGTTACTAACGTTTCTTCTTTGGAAAAAAGAATTGTACTTCACGTTTTCCGTTAGCAGGGTTACCAAAAAGTTTTATAAAAAAATTGTTTCGCTGGCATCATTAATTTATTTCGGCGGCACAGTATTGATGATAGCACAGTTTATTGATTCGCTGGTTATAATGTCTGTTTTAGGCGCCGCTTCGGCAGGAATTTTTAATCTTGGCAGCGTGGTAGCAGGCTTGGTGCAGGCCCCGCAAAGAGGTGCTGTTGCTGCATCTATACCCAGTCTGTCCCAGGCATGGAAAGATAAAGATTATCAAAAAATTACCCGTATCTATCAACGTTCGGGCATCAATTTGCTGATTGCTTCGCTCGGTATTTTTTTAGTAGTGTGGCTTAATTATATAGATGCGGTAAAAACATTTGGACTTAAGCCCGAATACCTGCAATCGCAATGGATTTTTTTCTTTTTGGGAATTGCACGGATCATTGATTTAGGCACAGGCGTAAACGCACAAATTATTGGTACTTCCATTTTCTGGCGGTTCGATTTGTTGAGTGGTATTATTTTATTTGTGCTGATTACGCCACTTAGTTACTTGCTTGTAAAGCAGTTTGGTATTATCGGCGCCGGCTATTCATACGTAATTTCTTTTACGGTCTATAATATTATACGCATAATTTTTTTACAAAGAAAATTCAGGATGCATCCGTTTAGCTATAAAACATTGTATGCAATTATCATTGCGGCTGCATGCTTTTACATTTGTTACTACACCTTTATTAATCTTCATGGCTTCCTGGCAATGGTGTTAAAAAGCACCGTCTTCATTGCGTTGTATGCCGGCGCTATCATTTATTTTAATCTGACACCAGATGCTTTGCCGGTAATTGAAAGCATCAGGAACAGGGCAAAAAAAATAAGAAAGTAGTTGTGTATATATTTGTTACATGAACAAAGAAGACATACTTATACGCACAATTGCTTTCGTAAGAAATGAGTTGCAGGATGCTGAAGGCGGCCACGACTGGTGGCACATTGAAAGAGTCTGGAACATTGCGAAGTTAATCGCGAAGCAGGAAAAAGTCAATCTTTTTGTAGTTGAACTTGCCGCCTTGTTGCACGATATTGCTGATGCGAAATTTTATAATGGCGATGAAAACATTGGCCCTGAAAAAGCAAGTGATTTTCTGGAAAGCATTTTAGTTGAAAAAGAAATAATTGAACATGTTGAAAATATAATCAGGCACATTT
>CBIGQT010000535.1:0-2802 GCA_966191655.1 uncultured Ginsengibacter sp. | reverse complement strand
TTCTACTATTCTACATCTGCATTAATCTTTTTTTTTCAACAATATATTTTGTTATTGGCGTAAAGAGTTTAGGAGAAATACCATCGCCATCAACGCTCACTAATTTTGCCGAATCATTTTTTTTCAGCACGCAAACATTTACGACAGTAGGCTACGGAAGAATAAGTCCTATAGGTTTTTTATCAAGCTCAATTGCTGCACTGGAAGCGCTTTTGGGACTTTTAAGCTTTGCGTTGGCGACAGGTCTTTTATATGGAAGATTTTCAAAACCGATTGCTCATATACGTTATAGCCATAACGCTTTAATTGGTCCTTACAAGGATATTAATGCTTTAATGTTGCGAATAGTTCCCTTTAAAAATACCAACCTTGTAGACGTAGTTGCCAATGTTACGCTTGGTATGACGATTGAAGAAAATGGAATGATAACAAACAAATTTTACACGCTTGATCTTGAGTACAGCACAGTAACGGCACTCACTTTGAGCTGGACTCTTGTTCACCCCATCACTGAAAAAAGCCCTCTTTACAATTTTGCAAAAAGTGATTTTGAAAATATAAAGGGCGAGATATTAGTTTTAATTAAAGCGTTTGACGATATGTTTTCAAATGTTGTTGTGTCAAGAAGTTCTTACCTTTTTAGTGAAATTGTTTACGGAGCGAAGTTTGACCTAATGTTCGAAAAAAATGAGTCAGGAGAAAAAACAGTGCTTCATATAGACAAATTAAATTCCTTTAAACCTTTTGACTTGAACACAAAGATTACAAGCGAAGAAATACCCGTAGATGATATTGTAATGTAAAAAACATTCCGGGTTGGTCGAATGCTTTTGATTAATTAAAAAAAATTATTACCTGGTAGTCTTTGGTTTGTTGGCTTTATATCTCATGTCAGCAGTGCCATCTTTTTGTTGTGCATTTACGTTCGCAAAACCAAGTGAATCAATTAGGAAAAATAGAGCAATGGAGTTTTTTTCATAAACAATATTGTTTAAAGTTTAAAATACAAATTAGGAAATTGGTAATTAGATTAACGCAATAAACAGTGCTATTAGGCAAGTATTGATAAATTTTATAATTCTATGATGTGCATTATTTTAAGCTTTTAATAATTGCAGCAAATTCAGCCACTATTAAAGAAGCGCCACCAACTAGTCCTCCGTCAACATCGGGCTTTTCAAAAATCTCTTTTGCGTTATTTGCTTTTACACTTCCCCCATACAATATAGAAATGCTATCGGCAATTTCGGCTCCGTACTTCTCTCTGAAAATACTGCGAATATGCGCCTGCATATCCTGTGCCTGCTCTGCTGAAGCCGTTTTGCCGGTGCCTATTGCCCATATTGGCTCATAAGCCACTACAAAATTTTTCAATTTATCACCTTCCAAATGGAAAAGGCTTTCTCTTATTTGCGTTTCAACATATTCATTCTGAGTTTCACTTTCTCTTATTTGCAAGGGTTCGCCGCAACAAAAAATTGGTTTAAGATTATTGCTTAAACAGGCATCTGTTTTTTGTGAAAGCATTTTATTATCCTCTGCAAAAATTTCACGCCTCTCGCTGTGGCCAATAATTACATAATCAACCTCGATTGAATTAAGCATTGTTGTACTTACTTCACCGGTAAACGCACCCGATGGTTTCGTGTAGCAATTTTGCGCAGCAACTTTAAATCCAGAAACATTTTTTAATTTTTCTTTTGCAAGCATAAGATAAGGAAATGGCACAGCAATAACCACCTCACGGTTTGGGCTAATCGAAATATTCTCTTTTATAAGTCCGTCTATTAAATCATTTGCTTCCTGAACAGTACAATTCATTTTCCAGTTTGCCGCTGCAATTTGTTTTCTCATTGTTTGTATTTTGTTTAATAAATTTTTTTTAGTGATTGTATTTCTTCCTCAGTTATTTCAAGACCTTTCATTTTTTTCCAGTTATTAATATCTGAAATGGCTTTTTCGAAAATATATTTTTCATTTCCCCAGGTAAAATCTTTATAAAATCTGGATTGAAAAGTATTTCCAAAAATATTACAACTTACACCCACCACCGTTCCTGTGTTGAAAGAGGTATTAATGGCGCAACGACTATAATCGCCCATTAATAATCCGCATTTATAGCCGGCCTCTATAAAAGCATTTTTTTCTTTACTCCACATTGTAACTATTCCCCCAGTATTTTTTAAATTAGAATTACTGGTGCCTGCGCCAATGTTGCACCACGATCCTATTGCTGAATCGCCTAAATACCCATCATGAGCTTTATTACTATAACTCATTAAAATAGAATTTTTAATTTCCCCGGTTGCCAGGCAAAACGGGCCGATAGTTGTGCCGCCATATATTTTAGCTCCCATTTTAATCCGGCTTCCTTCGCCAAGTGAGAAAGGGCCTCTTATAAAACTTCCTTCAAAAATTTCTGAATTATTACCAATATAAATAGGACCATCCTGCGCATTTAAAATTGAATAATTTACTTTGGCACCTTCTTCAACAAAAATATTTTCAGGATTTATTAATTTATTGGTTAATGAAAGTTCTTTGGATTTTCTTCCTTCTGTTATTAATTCATAATCCTGCCTGATGGCCCAATCGTTAAACTCAAAAATCTGCCACGGATAATTCAATATTTTACAATCATCAGCTACTGCAATTGATTCTTTTTCTTTGCTTATCCTTTTTAAAAAATTAGTAGATGGAATTATGTTGGCAGCTATTTTAATAAACAGGGAGGCATCAAAATTTTCATTTTGCTGAGAGCTGATAAAAATTTAAACGAGAAAAACCGCTTGCCATTTTTCA
>CBIGQT010000534.1:0-2803 GCA_966191655.1 uncultured Ginsengibacter sp. | reverse complement strand
AATCAAATTGCTGTGCAGCAATTTCCCATTCAAACTCAGTGGGCAGGCGCATTCCCTTCCAGGATGCATAAGCAGATGCTTCATAAAAGCTAACATGGCATAAAGGCTCATCCATATTGATTTTTTGCAAACCATCTGATTTATAATAAAACCATTCATTATTAATAAAATGCCAATAAAGCGGCGAGTTGATATTATTAGTTTTTACCCAATCCCATCCTTCGGCATGCCAGTAATTAAAATCTTTATAACCACCCGCATTCATAAATTCTATAAACTCACCGTTAGTTACAAGGTTATTCGAAATACCGAAATCCTGCAGCAATACTTCATGCCGGTTCAACTCATTATCAAAACAAAATTCATTTCCCTCATAACCTATTCTATAAATTCCTTTTTTAATTTTTATAAATCCATTAACCAAATCATCACTATTTTTTTTGAGTGGAGAATTTACCTGTTGTGGAACGCAATAAGCCGGAAATAACGGATTATTTCCAAGTATGTATTTTATATCTGTCGCCAAAAGTTCCTGGTGTTGTTGCTCGTGATTCAAGCCAAGCACCAATAATTCTTCTAATTCTTTTGGTGGTGTTTCCTGCAAAAATTTATTCATGGCATTATCCACATGCCTGCGAAATTTATAAATATCTTCAACAGATGGCCGGCTTAAATTTCCCCTGTCGGTTCTTATAACTCTTGCGCCAACTGTTTCATAATAGCTGTTGAAAACATAATTATATTGTGGATCAAATTCCTCATAACCGGCCATATTTGGTTTTAAAATAAATGTTTCAAAAAACCAGGTCGTATGCCCGATATGCCATTTAGGTGGACTCACATCAACAACAGGCTGTACCACATAATCTTCTGTTTTTAATGGCTTGCATATTTCCTCAGAATGATTTCTAACTTCTTTATATTTTTTTAATAAGTCCATAAATTATTTTTTTCAACCTCACCCCAACCCCTCTCCACAGGAGAGGGAACAAGATTTGTATGTCACTATTTTTTATCCAAATAATTTTTAAGATCAGATATACTATTAACACCCATTTGCTTTGATTGTTCTCTGCGCATCATTAAACAATATGAATTATTGAAGCCCACCGGTTTCAGCCATTTCAAACCATATTTTTCATGAAACTGTTGCTGTACATAGTCATAAATTTTTTGTTCATCAACCCTAAGCCTTTTAACAACAGAATCAGGAGTTTGCAATATCACGAGTAACGCTGTTCCCGTATATTCAGGATACATATCAATTTGATTATTGGTTAAAGCATCAAAACAAATTTTTGTTCCACCCAAGCCCGTTTTTGTTTCTACCCGTAAATTTGTATTTCCTTTAATCAACATGGTGTACATTGATACGAGAATATATTGCTCACCAAAAACTTTTGAACCAATTCTTACAACATCGCCGTTTCCATTTTGTGGTTCTTTATACAAACTTTGTTCCATCAAAAAATCTCTGGCAACTTTGTCAGGGCTTTGCTTCAAATAATCAACGCGGTAATTCAATTCCGTCATTACAGAATCATTAATGCGGCCGGCTAATTGATTCAATACATTTTCAAGCTGAGGATATTTCTGTAAAATGCTTTCATGTATAACCGGCGCAACGTAATAAGGAGGGAATAATTTTTTATCATCATTCAATACAACCAGGTCAAAGGCTTTCAACCGCCCATCAGTGCTGTATCCGCTGATGACATCTAATTTTTTTTCATACGCCGCTTTATACATTACCGCCTCGCTTATAACAACATTTCGTATGTTTAAATGATAAACTTTTTTAAGCCCGGGATAGCCATCCTCTCTTCCCATAAATTCCGGTTCAAACCCGGCAAGCATTTTACTTCCATAAATATTTGGTAATAAATAAAAAGAAGATAAAAGAATAATGGTTACCGGCAGCAGCCAGAAACCGGTCCGCAGTTTTTTAAGATTTATTTTCTGAACTTTTGATAAAACAAAATCAAGAACAATAGCCAGCAAAGCAGCAGGAATGGCTCCTGCTAAAATCATGTTAGTATTGTTCAATGCAATACCTCCAAAAATAAATTCTCCCAGGCCACCGGCGGCAATATAAGCTGCAAGTGTTGCTACGCCTACGTTGATAACAGTTGCTGTGCGAATTCCCGCGAGTATAACGGGAAAGGCTAGTGGTAGTTCAACTTTTGTGAGAATTTGCTTTCCATTCATACCCATTCCTTTTGCTGCGTCTCTTACGGATGCATCTACGCCAATAATTCCTGTGAAGGTGTTTCTGACAATCGGCAATAGTGCATATAAAAATAAAGCCACGATTGCAGGCTTTGGGCCAATTCCTAAAATTGGAATCATAAATCCTAATAGTGCAATGCTCGGAATAGTTTGCAATACACCTACAAAACCTAAAACAGTTCCGGAAAGTCTTTTTCTTTTAGCAATAAAAATTCCCAGGGGCACTCCGATTATAACTGCTATCAACAATGAAATAAAAGTAAGACCGATATGTGCCAGCAACTGGTCGAAAATTTTTCCGGACTGCTCACGCATGAAGCTTAACAATGATTGCTTTGATTCATCCATGCCTTTGTAGTTTATAAGAGCTAAACGCGGTAAATAATGAATCGTACGTTGCAGTTTTTATATCTCCTGTTTCTTGATTTTTTAATACAATATTTGTATCCTTTTTATCCAGGAAAAAATTTAATGCCTGCCAGATATTTTTATTACTATCTATTGCATTACCCTTTATATCATCGTTATAATTTGATGAGAGAAAAGGCCAGATATCTGCAAGCAATACCGCATT
>CBIGQT010000533.1:0-2807 GCA_966191655.1 uncultured Ginsengibacter sp. | reverse complement strand
GACGACTCACGGACCCCGCGTTCTGCGTACCGATGCTCAGCGGCACCATGCCGGAGGCGACGACGGCCGCCGGCCCGGCGCTGGAGCCGCCCGGCGTGTGCGCCAGGTTGTGCGGATTGCGCGTCGGCGGCGGGCCGTCGAAATAGGCAAATTCTGTGGTACGAGGTCTTCATCCCGGTTGCTGTCTACGCCGGCCGATAGAAAAAAATATAATATCCCTGGAAAGAAAAATCAAACATATTATTGTAAAGAGTAAAAAAAGCATGCTGCTGATTACAATATTATTATTGTATTCTCTACTTGCTTCAGCTCAAAAAAGTGATGTAGGCAATTGGTTTATTTATTTTGGAAATCAGCAAATCAATAAAAGATGGAATTGGTGGAATGAGGTGCAGTACCGTAACTTCAATTTTGCAGGCGACCTGGAGCAATTGCTTTTAAGAACCGGGATTGGTTATAATCTTACTGAAAATAACAATAATATTCTCCTCGGTTATGGTTATATCCTTTCGAACCCATACGTTACCGGTACCAATGATAAAACAACTACTACTGAAAACAGAATTTATGAGCAGTTTATAACGAGGCAAAATTTTGGACGGGTATTCATTCAGCATCGCTATAGAATGGAAGAACGCTTTTTATCAAGCGGTTACAAAATGCGCTTTAGATATTTCTTGTCGTTTAATGTTCCCATCAACAAGCCGTTGATTGAAAAAGGTAGTTTATATCTTTCTGCCTACAACGAAATATTTCTGAATTTTAAGTCCCCCGTTTTTGACAGGGATCGTTTGTATGGCGCATTAGGTTTTGCCATCAATAAATATCTGCGGATAGAAACAGGCATCATGTACCAGATTTATGAAACCTCAAGCCGTCCGCAATTTCAAATAGTGTTTTTCAACAATTCACCCTTATCAAAAAATAAAGCAAAATCAAAATAAATAAAGCAACTTCTACAATCATTCTTTGTCTTAAAATAGGTGAGGCAACATTTCTTTAAATTAAAAATTCAAATTTGAAAATGGTGAATGCCCACCAAAGCAAAAATTCTACTAAGCCAATTACTTACCGGTTTTAATAATTTCCGGTATTATTTTACTGCGTTGCTTTTTTAGATTTTAGCAATGACAGTTTTTGAGTTAATCCTAAAGTAAAAATGTTTGATTGTTCGTATTGCTGCGGGATCGGCAGTTGCCTGAACTGGTTAATATAAGAGAAAGCGAAACTTAATTTGTTATTGTATTGGAAAGTTGTGCCCAATATAAAGCGGTTATTGTCAAACACATTATAGACAATTTCTTTCCCGGCATTAATAAATATTTCATCACCAATATTAAATGAAAGATTTCTGTCAGGTTTGTCAACTGACAATTTTGAGACAGGTATTGAGCAGAGTAGCCTATATCTGAAACGGAAATTAAAACTCGATGTGGAATCAATTGCCGATACATCTGAAACCAGCCTGAAGTATCGGGCTTCAATACGTAGGCGATGCTGAACGGAAACTTTTCCAAACAACTTAGAGGTACTTACTTCCTGGTATGGTCTGTATTCAATTCTGCTAATATTATTTTTATTGTAGGTAGCAAAAAAACCAATTCCCGTTACACCCTGCAGGTTTTTTGTTATGGTATAGCCCAAGCCAGTGCGAAATGTTATTTGAGACCGTGTACTGAAATTGTCTATTTTTCGCAAACTCATATCAGAAAATAAAGTCAGTTTACTCGATAATTTAAGTTGATTAAAGTATTGAAGCCATTGTTGATTGGTGTGAGAAATATCTTTTTGAGCATTACAGAAAAATGTCGCAGATAAAAGCGGGATCAACATTGAAATGTTTTTCTTCGTCCTATTCATTTATACTTTGCTTCTTATCTAAAAAATCTGCGGCAATAATGTCATCCCTGCAATCCTGAGTATGCAATGTACTAATTCCATTGTTTTCGTACCTCATGAAACATTTAATATGTCTTTCCTGTTAAATTGCGCAGGAACGAAGCGCAGGTTTCAGCATAGCCTTCCTGTGCCTTTTAACGCAATTGTAAGTTTTAGATACTCATACATTAACCTGCTGATCATTTCGATTTACGCAAGCATAGCTAACGCACAAGGTTATTCGATAAATAATATCTATTTTTAAAGTGAAACACTAACGAGCGCAAAAATCAAATTTTTTGTTTTAGATTTATGCTTGATTTATATTAAATTTTATATTTATTTAGACTTCTAAAGTTCCTGGTTATTTCAAAGAGATTATCCGAATGAGCCCGATGAATCTTTGGAACAAAACCAGGACCACTTAACCTCCGGAATCTTTTTTATTCAGATGATTGTATTCTTCAAAAAAAGATTTAAATAAATCAATTAAAAATCCTGGCTGTAATTCTGTAAAAAATATCTTAACTAGATTATAAATAATAAATCCATGAACACAAAGCATCAGTTATTCATAGGGCTTCTTGTCCTTTTTCTTGCAAGTTGCAATGGAGGAAGCACATCAACAACAAGCAAAGATTCGACAACCACTACAGCAGAGAAACCTGGTGCAGGACCAATTGCTGTAAATCCACTAAAGAATTGCTATTTCGGTGATCTGCATTTGCATACCGCTTTATCATTTGATGCATTTCTTTTTAAGACAAACACAATGCCCGACGATTCTTACAAGTATGCCATGGGTGAAAGCGTGAATTATCTTGGAACTATGGTACGCCGCAATGCTCCGCTCGATTTTCTTGCAGTTACCGATCATGCTGAATACCTCGGTGTGTTTAATAATGTGAGTGACCCCAACGGTCCTTTTG
>CBIGQT010000532.1:0-2817 GCA_966191655.1 uncultured Ginsengibacter sp. | reverse complement strand
CCTTTCTACTTTGATATTATTTTTCATCGAGCACGGTGTTAGTGTTTTTATGCAGGATGTAATTAAACCTTATAATAAATATAATCAGCACCGTGAACATATTGTACACCATTACATCAATAAATGGGCTTCCATAAACGAATACAAAAGCAATCAATAATAAAATATAACTCACACATACGGCCCAGAGTAATGATGACAGCCGGATTTCAGCAATAAACTCATCTTCGGTTTTTTCTTTTGAAAAGCTCACCAGCATAGCGCCAATAATAAACAATGAGCCAATTACGGTGTTGGTAATATTTGCATTACCTGCTGTAAAGTATTTGTAATTATCATTAATTCCATCGTTGGCAATTGCAAATACCGGGGCGTGCATCCATGCTTCCCCAAACTCGTGGAAAGCCAGTACAATACCTAAAATGGTAGAGGGAATAAGAATGATCCACCCAATCTTTTTATACTTGTTTGGTAATAATAATTTGTTTGGCATGATTGAAACGTTTTTGCAAATGTAAAATATATTTTACATATAGACAAGTATTTTTTACATTTTGTAATAAATTTCAGACATTGTATTGAATTTCGTAAATATTCTGCCCGCAATAATTTAGAAATGGGTTCAGCCAAATGTCTTATCTTAACTATCAATTATAATCTATTGAAACAAGTCATTATACTCCTTTTTATTTTACAGGTGACTTTTATTTGCTCTTCACAAACTACTACCCCGACTGATCTGCACTTTAACCGGCTTTCAATAAAGAATGGCTTACCTGAAGGTGTAATCGTGGAGACGCTGCAGGATAAGGAAGGTTATATGTGGATAGCTACGCAGGCTGGCCTGGTGCGTTATGATGGTTACACCACGAAGGTGTATCAATTTGGGATAGAGGACCCCCTTTATTGTTCGGTATCCTGTCTTTATGAAGATCATTCAGGCGAATTATGGGTAGGGACTTTGTACCAGGGACTCTATCATTACAATCGTGCAACAGATACATTTATCCAGTTTAAACACAGTCCAAAAGATTCTAATAGTTTGAGTACGGATATTGTCGTATCTATTTTTGGTGACAGGAATGGAAATCTTTGGTTGCTGTTAGCAGATAATTTTGATTTTGTGGGACAACATTTAGACTTTTTTAATGCAAAAAAAAATCAGTTTAAACGATATGGTATTTTGGAAAAAAATGGTCTTTATACAAACGCATCTGGACTTATAAATTTTCTTGAAGATAGCCGGGGTCATATATGGCTTGGTACGAACAACGGGATTTTCGAACATATAGCTGGAAGTGATAAATTTATTTTGCACTTTTCATCAGCCGATATTGACCAACAAAAAACATTTGGTTGGCCAACTGAAGACGCGGCGAATCCCGAAATTATTTGGATGAATGTACGGGATACCAAAAGAAATAAACCGGAGGGACTATTGCGATATAACACGGCCAATAACACAAATAAAATTTATCGTCACATCCATAATGATTCGACCAGCCTGGAAACTGATTCTGTTTATACAATATATAAAGATTCAAAGGGTAGTTTGCTGTTTGGTACAGAAAATGGCCTATCCGTTTTAGACACCTCATCAAAAGGGTTTATTAACTATATAATAAAAGATAAAAAGATAAGGCCTTATGATAATGAAATTTGGCTTTTAGAAGAAGACAAATCAGGCAACTTCTGGTGCGGAAATGGATTTAATCTTTTTTTGTTTGATACAAAAACAAAAATATTTACGCATAATCTACCCAGTGAAAAAGACCCGGATGCTTTGCCAATCAATGGCTATACATATTTGTTAACGGATCGTTCAGGAGCGCTTTGGGTCGGGACCGTGCCTCAGGGTTTATACTGGGTAAATAAAAACCGTTCTAAGTTTACAGTGTATAAAAATGAGCCCGGGGAACCGCATTATTTTCCGGGAGGCGGCAGTGTTTCTTTTGCAGAAGACAAAGATGGAACTTTTTGGTTGTGGTCTAAAAATGGC
This sequence comes from uncultured Ginsengibacter sp., assembly GCA_966191655.1. GTDB lineage: Bacteria > Bacteroidota > Bacteroidia > Chitinophagales > Chitinophagaceae > Ginsengibacter. The sequence continues at coordinate 818 of CBIGQT010000532.1, read as the reverse complement.
TTGTATCATTGGTATGCATCTTCCGATTCTTTTGTCTTAATTAAGCAATTGAAAAACCGGTTGGGACAAGATAATCCCTGGCGAATCAGTGCTATCCTAATAGATCGGGAAGGGTTAGTATGGTGCAGCACATATGGCACGGGGCTTTTCTGTTATAATCCTAAAACGGGTGCTCTTAAAAATTTTAAAAGCAATGATAAGGATTCCACTTCTTTAAGTCTTGATTATATCAACACGCTTTTCGAAGATGATAAATCTACTCTCTGGATAGGAACTCACGGTGGTGGACTATGTAGTTTTAATAGCCAAACGGGTAAGTTCAAAAGATATCCGTTCACTCCATATGGCAACAAATCTCCCAATAATCATACATTAAACGATGCCGTTATTTATACCATTTGCGAGGATAAGCGAGGCATGCTTTGGTTAGGAACAAATCTGGACGGTGTTAACAAATTTGACCGGGATTCAGCTACGTTTACTTCTTACCTAAATCAAGGGCCTGGCACCACTATTACAAAAATTTTTGAAGATAGTAAGGAACATCTTTGGGTGGGAACCCATGCAAGCGGATTATTCCTGCTGGACCGAAGAACGGATACATTTAAAAAATTTTCTGAAAAAGATGGACTTATATACAATGGAGTCCTTTCTATAAATGAAGACAAGTTAAATAATTTGTGGATCACTTCCGACAGGGGAATTTCCATATTGAATATGCAGACAAATAAAATCTCTCGTCTTGGTACGAACAACGGATTGCCGGAAGAGCCTGAGAATATTAATTTCTTTAAAACAAGAGTTGGCAGATTTCTTAT
>CBIGQT010000531.1:0-2837 GCA_966191655.1 uncultured Ginsengibacter sp. | reverse complement strand
ATGCTCGTTATATATATAATATGTGTATTCGGCATTCGCAACAACATCAGCAAACAAAGCAGGCGTTCTTCGTAATGAATAACACCGTCCACCTTTGCCAATATTTCCTGGTCGAGTGTAAGGCTTGGAATGATGACAACCGTTTTGTTCGCCATCCTGTCAGGAAAAACAGATTTATATTGAGCCGGAAAAGCCTCCTGCAATTGTTTGAATTTATTTATTTCCGGTGAATTGTTTTGCATTTTTGAAACGGATATATCTAAAAGTTATATATTTTTTTATAAAAAATAAAAATTCTTTGCTGTGAGAATTTTGCTACAGCATACGTCTTGCAGCCTATACATATTGATTTACCCGATCTGATAGTGCTATACTAACCATAATGATTAAACGCAATTACAATATTAAATATAAGATGCCGAAACCTGGATAATTTATTTTTTTTGAGGTTGATGCATCATTAAATTCTCAATTACTTCTGCTATTTCTTCGGGTGTTTGTTTAAATGCCAGGTAAGTAAATTTTTCACCAGGTATTACTACATCTTTGCCATCATCTTCTATTTCAAAATTTAATTTACGAAAGCTGAACCAGGGCTCAATGCCACGTACCGCGACCAGCACGGCTGTTTCATCCCAACTATTGCGGCCAACTATATTGTTATCTTTAGTTAGTGCAATTTGAAAGGCATCTTTCACCGGGCTGTTCTGTATCGATTTATTATTTATGAGACGGATGCCCGTTAATATTTTTTCGCCAATTTCAAAGCCACTGATAATAACCGGAGTTGGCCAGTCTGTAAATACTTTTTGTGAAGACTTCGCATCAGTAGCTACATTAAATTCATAGCCGCTCTGTCCGTCTTTATCAATTCTTGCAGCCATAGAAACGAGGCGCTTTACTTTTTTTCTTACTAAGGTAATGCCGTCGAGTTTTGAATATTCATCTGCAGTTGAATTTAACAATCCAGCTAAATTGGTAAAAAATCCAACGCTGATAATAGTCACACTTGTATCAGGTTGCAATGACAATATTTTTCTGTATAACCTGACAGCATCCATCGCTTCATCATTTGATTGCAGCGCATGTGGATATTTTGAAATAATGGATTGCGCCCATTGTTGGGAACAAGCTTTATTTGGCAATGCATTTTTAGTGATCCCTATTGGAATGCCAGGCCTGTTAAAATAAGTATTAAGCACACTAAGTGTTGGCGCTGTTGTTTCAAAAGCATTGCACGATATAGTGGCAAGAATTTTCGCTTCGTCTTTATCTGCAAATGCATGGAGCAATGCCATGGCACCCACATCATCATAATCAGGTGCAATATCCGTATCAAAAATAACAGGAACAGGTTGTTGCTTTTGCGCAAAAAGAATCTGGCAGCTAAAAAGAAAAATAATAATTAATATTTTTTTCATGAAAGGATTTATAACATTTGATTAATAAATTCAGGATTCGTTTCCCTAATCTATATAAATACTGGATAACTGAGCAAAGTTTTTAAATTTTTCTTGAATTTTTTGTATCTGCAATTAGTCATTTCTGTTAGTTAGTGAGGGCGATGAGCCTTGAAAAAGAGCAATATTTTTTAAGAAATAATATTTACAATAAGGATACTTGCCAATATTAATTATTTATATTAATTTAATTTTTCAAACTACAAATAAATTATTTATTTGTACTTCACGGGCTTTATAAATCCCCTTACCATGAAAGCCCGAATGAGTTCCCGATAGCTTATAAAATTTTCTAATGAAGGTTTCTAATTTAATACCTAAAAGCCGTCTTACTTTTTCAATTCCTGTTATAATACTTATAGCGGTATTTTTTATTGGCTACTATTTCTATTACATTCCGGTTAATAAAGCTGACTTATATAAAAACGGGTTTTTAATTCTGCAGAATATTAAAGCAAGCATCCTTGAAAGAAATAATGATTACCAAAATTTATATAAAAATTACTTTGATAAATCTTCTGCACAGTTAAATCAAAGTAAATCTTCTGCACAAATAAAAGAGCTGCAGAACCTGTTAATTAAAAATAAAATTGAAGGAAAAGTTTTTATTCTCCCGGATTCGGTTGCGGCTCAAAATGGCGCAGATACTTCTGTCTATTTTAGAGGTTATGACAGTACATGAAATGAATTCAGGGCAACTAAAATTGAAAGCGAGAATCTTGCTTATTTATTTAAAAATGGCACCAATGCATCACTCATTTCTGTACCCGCCGAAAGTATTTTAAACCCTGTGTTTCAATCGCAGAAAACGGAGCTGTTTGAATCTTACTTATTGGTTGATAAAAAAAGCGGGCTCATTTATAAAGACGCTGAACTGAGTATGATTTCGAATATACCTTTAGATAGTCTGCTTCCGCATACCAATGCTTTATTTGCAAGTGTAAAAGATATTAAGATTGAAGATGTTGATTATAAAATGTTTTCTTATCCGTTTCATTTTGGAAATGATGATGTTTTTCTTTGTGGCTTTATAAAAGCACAAGTATATAATACGCGTTTACATGAGATACCCGTTTCATTTATTTACCCTATTGTAATTGTGTTTTTATTGCTGCTTATTTTTCTGCCCATAATTAAATTTTATTTAATAGGTAATGATGAAACTGTAAAGCTTGTTGACATTACTTTAAGCGCTGTATCGTTTATTGTTGGCCCTGCGCTGGTTACACTTATATTAATACAGGTATTGTTATTGTGGGCTGCAGACATAAGAGCAAAGTCATATCTTGATACAATATCAAACCAAATTGATAGCAGCTTTACTAAAGATATTTTGAATGCTTACGGCCAGTTAGATGCCTTGGACAATTTTGTAAA
>CBIGQT010000530.1:0-2844 GCA_966191655.1 uncultured Ginsengibacter sp. | reverse complement strand
GCATCTCAGTACCTCTAATGTAAGATATCTCTTCTTTATTTTTAAATTATAACATCCTTATTAAATATATTTGGCAACATTAAAAAAAACTTTTCTAATTTATAACAGAAAAATATAATTATGAAATCCAAAACAACTGTACTCTCATTGCTGTTTTTTGTATGTGCTTTAACATCAATGGCGCAGGAAATTAAAATAGAAAAAATTAAGGACACTGTTGCGCCAAAGCCACAAAAGGCTATAACCCACGGTTCAGTTACGGTGGCAGGAAATCGTATCAATTACCAGGCAATTGCCGGAACAATGATTCTAAAGAACGAGGCAGATACACCAACCATCAGCATGTCTTATGTAGCTTATTTTAAAGAAAATGATAAAGTAGATCAAAGACCGGTTACTTTCATTTATAATGGTGGCCCCGGCAGTTCAACTGTATGGCTTCACATGGGAGCATTCGGGCCACAACGCGTATATTTAAATGATTCTTCACGCACCAAACCTCCCTATAAAACCGTCAATAATGACTACAGCTTGTTAGATGCCAGTGACCTCGTGTTTATCGATGCTCCCGGTACCGGATTTGGTAACATCATTACAGCAGGCAGGGGAGGTGCGGGAGACCGGAAGGACTTTTTTGGTATAGACCAGGATGGTCATGCTTTCGCTTCATTTATCACACAATTCATTTCTGAATATAACCGGTGGAATTCGCCCAAATATCTTTTTGGAGAAAGTTATGGAACTTTTCGTTCGGCAGTAGTTGCCAATTTGCTTGCAACTGATGATGGGGTAGGCCTTAACGGAGTGATACTACTTTCGCAATTATTAACCTTTGAAAATATGTCTGACATTGCTACTTCACATCCGGGTAACGATCTGCCCTATATGCTGGCACTCCCTTCTTTTGCGGCTACTGCCTGGTATCATCATAAGCTTTCGGTTATGCCTTCAAGTCTCGAATCTTTTCTTGCAGAGGTAGAGCATTTTGCAATGAACGATTATGCCCTTGCACTTAACAAAGGCTCCCTGCTGGATTCAGTATCATTTAACCAGATAGCAGAAAAACTGCATAGTTACACAGGACTAACGGTTGACTATATACGAAAAGCAAACCTGCGGGTTTCCGGCCCTCAGTTTGAACAATCATTACTTGGGAAAGACAACCAAATTACCGGAAGGCTTGATTCCCGTTTTTCCGGCGAAGCGCCGGATCCACTAAGTGAAACTGCACAGTACGACCCAATGGATTCTTATATTGATGCAGCTTTTACAGGCACTTTCAATAACTATGTTCGCACGCAACTTAATTTCGGAGCCGGAATTAAGTATAAAATTTTTGGAGATGTGGATCCCTGGGATTTTACAAGAAAGAAGGGCTATGATGGTATGTTTCCAAATGTAATGCCCGACCTGGCCAATGCCATGATCTATAATCCTGAAATGAAAGTAATGCTTAACATGGGGTACTTCGATTTAGGAACTCCTTATTTTGAAGGAAAATATGAAATGCAACATTTACCGATGCCGGCTTCCTTACAAAAAAATATAGAATATGATTTATATTATTCAGGGCACATGGTCTATTTGCATCCCGAATCTTTGAAGAAATTACATGATAATGTAGCAAGGTTTATAAATGAAACGCATTAAAATTGTATCATTATTTTAGAGTAGAGATCATTTTATATGAATAGACTCTTTTAATATTTTAATGCCCTATAGCTGGAAATAACCTCCGCCGAGCCGCCACATAAGAGCCCCACTCCTACGATTTATTTTTTATAACCTCATTTAAATTCCTGAATAAACAGATAATATTATTCGTTTATTATTCGGAAGAAGTTTTATAACCCATATAACCAATTTATATATTTCCATTTGCAGACAAAATAACAGCAGTTAAAGTAAAATACCTCTTAAAAAAAGATAATTAGTTTTATAGTTTATTCGAATTCCAAATAAGATTTTTTTATAAGCAACGTTATATTAATGATTTTTAGATATCCCGGTCAAACAAGAGCATAGATAAGACATGATAAAACTAATTGCATTTTTTTTATTGGCATTTAATGTTTCGTTTGGGCAATCAACTGCCGAAAAGATTATGATTTCTGCAAAGACAAATTTTAAGGGAGATAGTATAAATAATTCTGTGAATAAAAAATTTAACAACAGAATTTCACTTCGACAAATAAATAGCTCGCATTCAAAAATTGATATTCGCATTTATAAACTTTCTACTTTAAGCAATACCAAATCTCTCAGGAGAATATTTTTAGCAGATAATACCTGGAAAGCCAAAGAGTACGATGAATGGAATCATCCGCGATCTATCAAAAGATATAAATTATCTGCGTCGCAAAGTCTTGATAGTTTGATTTTAAAATTGCTTGCCAATAATATTTTGACACTTCCTACCCAGGATAGCCTGAAAAGCAGGATGAAAAAATTTGCCGGGAAAGTTAACGAAGGTTATCCGGTGTACAGTGGGATGAGAGTAAACGATGGCAATGTTTATTACATTGAAATTAAAATTGGGGACACATTCAGAGTTTACGAATTTGAAAATCCCGAGAAATATTCAAAGTACTATCACAATATTATTGAGTTTAAAGAATATGTAAACGTTGTAAGGGTATTCGACAGTTTTTCAAATGAGATTATTCCTCCAAATTCGGAAAAATATAAACAAATTATTTACTGATGTATCCTCATATCTTTCCTGTCAAGATATATTTTCCTGCCGAAGATATTTTCATCTTCTTTTCTTGCTACCATGGTAAAACCAAGCGAAGGCAAGTTTACTCTAATCGCCCTGTTTTGTACCGTTAAAATGTTCCCATC
>CBIGQT010000529.1:0-2845 GCA_966191655.1 uncultured Ginsengibacter sp. | reverse complement strand
AATAGAGTTTCCATAAAAGTTGCACATAACCTTTTGTATTGCCACAACTTAAAACTAATCAATTGCGGCAATCCTCCAAAATCAGCAAGAATTACTCAATAGTATTTCCGGTTTCTTCCTTTCCAATAACTTTACACTATGTCATCTCTCACCATAACCATCATTCAAACCAGCCTTCATTGGGAAGATAAAAAAGCAAATCTTGATATGCTTTTAAAAAAAATTGAAAGCATCCAGGAAAAAACTGAAGTTATCGTTCTTCCCGAAATGTTCAGCACAGGTTTTAGCATGAACCCGAAGACACTTGCCGAAGATATGAACGGTGAAACCGTTCAATGGATGAAAAAAATTGCTTCAGAAAAAAAAGTGATTCTTACCGGAAGCATTATGATTAAAGACAAAGCTCCCTCTCCTTCGGAGAGGGCGGGGGGTGAGGCCTATTATAACCGCCTCATCTGGATGTTACCAAATGGAGAATATGGTGTGTACGACAAAAGACATTTGTTTGCTTACGGTGACGAACACACGCATTTCAATGCCGGCAGTAAAAGATTGATTGCTTCAGTAAAAGGATGGAAAATAAATTTGCAGGTTTGTTACGACCTTCGCTTTCCTGTCTGGGCAAGGCAGACCTCACCCCTAACCCCTCTCCAAAAGAGCGAGGAACAACAATATCCCGAATATGATCTGCTGGTATATGTTGCTAACTGGCCCGAACGAAGAATTCATGCCTGGAAAACATTATTAACTGCAAGAGCTATAGAAAATCAATGTTATGTGATTGGAGTAAACCGCGTTGGCAATGATGGCAACGGCATTTATCATAACGGGGAAAGTATGATTATCGATCCTATGGGAGAAATACTTTACAATAAAAAAGATGAGGAAGATATTTATACCTGCACTTTACAAAAAGAAGCGCTAACAGAAGTAAGAAGCCAATTTCCTTTTCTCAATGATGCTGAATCGTTTAATATAAATATATAATATATGCTTACTGCTTATTCTGCAGATAAAATTTTTACTGGCCTGGAATGGAAAAATAATTCGGCAGTAATTATTGAAAATAATTTCATAACAGATGTTGTTTCCCTGGATAATTTACCCGGTAATGTTACTCCAAAGGAACATGCGCCAATACTGGCTCCGGCATTTATTGATATACAAATTTATGGCGCTTCTTCAAAATTATTTTCTGTCTATCCAACTACCGATACATTATATGCGATGAAAACGCATTGTAACAATGGAGGAACGAAATATTTTTTACCAACCATTGCAACCAATACTTCAGAAGTATTTAAAAAGGGAATTGATGCAATGCATGCATATTGGAAAAGCGGCGGGGAAAGTATTCCCGGTTTGCATATTGAAGGGCCCTGGATTAATAGAATTAAAAGAGGCGCTCATATTGAAAGTTTTATTCATGCCCCGGAAATTACTGAAGTAAAAGATCTGCTCGATTATAGCAATGGTGCGGTAAAGATAATTACCCTTGCTCCGGAAGTCTGTTCCAAAGAAGTAATTGATTTAATAAAAAGTTATGGCGTTATTATTTCTGTTGGCCATAGCAATGCTTCCTATAATGATGCAACCTATATCTTTAAAGACATTCCTCTTGCTACACATTTGTTTAATGCCATGAGCCCGTTGCATCATCGTGAACCCGGCTTACCCGCTGCGGTTATGTTGCATCCGGAAGTAATGGTAAGTATTGTTGCAGATGGCTATCATGTGGATTTTAGTATGATTCGCCTGGCAAAAAAATTAATGGGCCAAAGATTATTTTTAATAACAGATGCTGTTACAGAAACAAAGGAAGGCCCTTATCCCCATGAATTGAAAGGAGATAAATATGAATCGAACGGAATACTCAGCGGCTCTGCATTAACGATGATGAAGGCCGTGAAAAATTGTGTTGAGAATTGTGATATTCCTTTGGATGAAGCTTTGAGAATGGCAAGCCTTTATCCGGCAAAAGTTTTAGGAATATCTCATGAAACAGGAAAAATTGAAAAGGGATATAAAGCAGATTTGGTACTGATAGATGAACAGCTCAATGTTATCAATTGTATTTGAGTGCAATAACTATTATTTTTCATTAATCAACTTCTTTACATATTCCATTTTTGTGTCAACGCCATTAACTACATCTTTATAAACCGGGCCAATATAAACATCGGGAATTACGCCGGTTCCCTTTACATCAATGTGATGGTATTGCACAATACGAAAGAAGGGAAGACGTACATGCAGCTTTGTAACGGGCAGTTTAATATCGGGAATAACAATGCCGGAATTTCCATACCAGCCGCCACCCGTTTCTTCACCGACAAGGGTAATATTTTGTTGCCCTTTTACGGAATTACAAAAAAGAGATGATGCAGAAAAAGTTAACCCGTTAGTTAGTACATATGCATCACCGTTATAATGGTTTTTATTTTTAGGTGTAAATGTATGGCGCTCCCAGAAACCAAAATGATAGTTACCATCTTCTTCTTTGTGCGTTAAAAACAAAAGCCCGATATTATTAAAAAACCCGGAAGTAATATGGCTGGTATAAGGGCTAAAATTTTTACTTTTTGAATAGGCGGTATCAGCCACTTTAAATGGTGTGTTTCTCAAAAACTTTGTGAGCAATACATAATTATTAATTTCTCCGCCGCCATTAGCACGTATGTCAATAACAAGATTTTGAATATTATTTTTACGCAGCTTTCTGAAAGATTTTTTAAAAAAATTTTTTAAATGCCCTTTCGAAAAACTATTAATCGTCATCAATGCAAAAGTGGAATCAAATTGCAGCGAACGAATATTTTCGCGCCGGTTTATTTTATCAAATTTT
>CBIGQT010000528.1:0-2847 GCA_966191655.1 uncultured Ginsengibacter sp. | reverse complement strand
ATCCCATTAGAAGTTTCAATTAAAACAAATGCTGGTTGGGAAAAGATAACTGACTTAACAACAATTGGTCCACTGGCAACAAGGGAGATTGTAGTTCCAATTGATTTCAACAATATAGAAGGCCAAACAGCAGAAATAAAACTAAGCAGCGGATTTATGTTTTGGGAAATTGATTATGCCGCAATAGATTTTTCTGAAGGTACTAATTTTAGTGTTGAAACTATTTCTCCATCTGTGGCGACAGATGAAACAGGAAAAAATGTGTTGGCTGAATTAAATAAAAAAGATGGCATTTACTTAGAGCAACCTGTGCCTGGCAATTGTGCTACCCTTGAATATAAATGTTTGCCACAGCGCCCAAATACTGTGCAGACTTACATCTTACACACTAAGGGATATTATACTCATGAAAGAGATTTGAAAGGTTCTCCCAAAATTTCTTTTTTAAAACAGTTTAAAAACCCGGGGGGGTTAGCTGCTTATAGTCTTGATTTATATAAAAAATTCAGCACTACTACTATGCAGTCATTGGTAAAAAACTAAAGCTAATTGTTATTGTTCTTCTAAATCTTTTCTTATGCAAGCGACGGCAACCATTAAAAATACAAGGCCTGCTTTAGAGGTAGATAAATTTCTTACTGACGATAAGGCAAATGCAATTCGTAAGCCAATGATTTATAGCATTTACAAAAAATTTATTAAGGCAGGTATATGGATAAACATTTTTCTGTGTTCTTTATATGTGGTGAAAAATCCTTTAAAGGTTTTTAAGACCATGAAAAATTTAAAGGCGCTGAGAGACAATTCAAGGGAAAATCATACCATCCTAAAATATGCTAAAGTTGATAACAAATATTATTATAGCCTTAATGCGCCCGGCTGGCCATCAAAAGCGTTTTCCAAATACATATCTAATAATATTAGAAAGCTCGATCCATTATGTTCTCATATAACGTTAGATACTATTGTTTTCGGGATTACGAAAAAATGTGGTTACCAGTGTGAACATTGTTTTGAATGGGATGCTTTGAATAAACCTGAAACGCTAACCAGGGAAAATCTGTTGTCTGTTGTTCGCTCTTTCGAAGATATAGGCATCACACAAGTTCAATTAAGTGGCGGCGAACCATTGAACAGACTGGATGATATTATTTATCTATTAGAGAACGTAAAAAAAGAAACGAAAGTTTGGCTGTACACTTCCGGATATCATTTTACAGAAGAGCGTGCAACATTATTAAAAGATGCAGGCTTAACCGGAATTATAGTGAGCCTCGATCATTGGATACCTGAATTGCATAATAAATTCCGGGGAATGAAGAATGCATTTGAATGGGCTGAAAAAGCTATTGACAATGCAGGAAAGAAAAACCTTGTAGCTTGTTTGTCGTTGTGTGCTACAAAAGAATTTATCAATAAAAATAATTTAACGCAATACGCGAACCTTGCCAAAAGTTGGGGGATTTCCTTTATACAGGTGCTGGAACCCAGGGCGGTTGGACACTACGCTGAAAAAGATGTTGAATTAAGCCAGAACCAAATTGCAGCTCTCGAAGATTTTTATAAAACGTATAATTATGATGCGGCTTATGTAGAATATCCCTCCATTTTATACCATGGATTTTATAGCAGGCGTATTGGATGCGGCGGCGGCGGTAAGCATTTTGTATATGTAGACACTGATGGCGATGTACACAATTGTACATTCTGCAGAAGAAAATTGTTTTCTGCGTTGCATGATCCTATTGAACTAAACATAACCAATATGATGAATGGCGGCTGCGGCGCTTTTAAAAGTTCATCCAAAATGTAAAGCAATGAAACCGTGGAATTATTTAATACTGCTATTCGTTCCTGCTCTGGTGGTTGCGGGTTACTGTCTTGGTGAATGGTACAATTTTCTCGTTCCTCTGTGTTGTTTCGTTGTTTACCCGTTCACTAACTTCTTTATATCTGCACTTGCAAAAGATAATGCAAGCAAGCATCAAAAATATTCTTCTACCATATACCGGAACATTGCACTAAGTTTTGTTCCTGTGTTAACTGCATTAACCGGCTGGGCAGTATATGTGGCAGGAAATACTCTGGTCACCAGTGTTTCATTTATCGGACTTGCTATTTCAGTTGGTGTTGTAAATGGCGTGCTGGGCTTCACATTGGCACATGAGTTTATCCATCGCTTCACAAGAACTGAACAGGGAGCGGGTTATTTATTGCTTTTGCAAAATAATTACATGCACTACGGCATTGAGCATGTATGGGGGCATCATGTGTATGCGTGTACACCCGAAGATCCTCACACGGCGCGTATGGGCGAATCACTATATTCTTACTTGCTAAGAGCGATCGGGGGAACTTATAAAAATGCCTGGAAAATCGATGCAAAAAAGTTATCCCGTACAACTCATAAATTTTCGTTTATGCCTAGCCGTATGTTGCTGTTTGGTGTGTTGCAGATTGCATTGATGTTGCTGATTTTTTTTGTATTGGGTTATCTTTCACTTCTCTTTTTTTTATTGCAAAATGTGGTTGCAGTCGCACTGCTGCATATTATAAATTACCTGCAGCATTATGGTTTAATGCGGAAAGTGAATACCGGCGGAGGTTACGAAAAGCTAAGCACTCAGCATGCCTGGAACACAGGCCGCTATAATAGATCTATCAATCTCTTTGAGCTGGAAAGCCATGCAGATCATCATATGCATCCCGGTCGATCCTTTGATAAGTTGTCGCACCATACTGATTCACCCGAGCATCCAGCGGGCTATTCTTTTATGGTATTACTTTCCCTTGTTCCGCCATTGTGGTTTAGGATAATGGATAAACGAATTCTGATGAGATCGGATA
>CBIGQT010000527.1:0-2851 GCA_966191655.1 uncultured Ginsengibacter sp. | reverse complement strand
TACTTCAAATATCCTGGTATTATTTATTGGACTGGCATTGTTGATTACTTCAGCATTTATGTTTAAAGGGCTAAAAAATGCATGGCGCCTGGCTTTGTTGCTTGCGGTTCTTTCTTTAATTGGCAATCTTACCAAAGCCTTCGATTATGAAGAAGCCACCTTTGCAGGTATCATTATAATCTTTTTATTATTAAGCCGCAGTCAATATAAAATTCGCAGCAGCATTAAATGGATTCGTCTTGGTTTATTGTCTGTTGCCATTGTATTTTTATCTGTTTTAATTTTTGGCTATGTAGGCTTTTATTATATAGATGTTAAACATTTTGGAATTGACTTTACATGGAAACAATCGCTTACCTACACCATGCAGATTTTTTTGTTGGGAGCAGAAAATGATTTACATCCCCTGACTCTTTTTGGGCATGAATTTATTTGGGTTATTCGTGTACTTGGCTTTGTAGCATGGGGATTTCTTTTATTTACTGTAATTAAACCTCTTTTAAATATAGAAATCTCAAATGAATCCGGCCGGGAAAGGGCAAAGTTTTTGCTTGCACAATATGGCAACTCTTCCGTAGACTATTTTAAAATATACCGGGATAAACTTTTTTTCTTTTCAGAACTACATGATGCTTTTGTTTCTTATCGAATTGCGAATGGTTTTGCAATTGTACTGGAAGAACCTGTATGTGCTGAAGAAAATAAACTAGATGTGCTGGAAGAATTTTATAAACAATGCAGTCGCATGGGATTACGAACAGCTTTTTACCGTGTAGACGAAAACAGCATTGTATGGTTTAACCAGTTAAGAAAACAAAAAATGATTATTGGGCAGGAAGCAATTTTAGACACACAAAATTTTAAACTGGAAGGGAAGGATAAAAAATCATTACGCAATGCATTAAACAGTTTGCAGAAAAAAGGATATACCACTTCTGTTTATAAAGCGCCGCTCCAAAACGATTTAATTATGCAGCTTAAAAAAATTTCTGATGAATGGCTGGAAGCTTTTGATAAAGAAGAACAGGTTTTTTCGCAAGGCATGTTCGATCCGAAGGAAATAATGCATCAGGACGTAATAGCCGTTGCTGATCCGGAGGGAAATATTGCTGCATTCCTCAATATTATTCCTGACTATTCACCCGATGAATGTACGTATGATCTTATCAGGAAAACTTCTGAAGCGCCCGGAGGATGCATGGACGCCCTCATTATAAAAATGATTGAATATGCCAAAGAAAATAAATTGCAATATATAAATCTCGGCCTGGCGCCAATGACGGGAATTATAGAACCCAACAGCCCTGCAGAGCAACTGATTAAATACGCAGGAGAAAAGTTTAAGCGCTTTAAACACTATCACGGATTACGTGATTTTAAAGAAAAATATGCAACTATATGGGAAGACAAATTTCTTGTGTATGAATCTGATTATGACCTGCTTCAATTACCAGCAGCTTTAAATAAAATTATGCAACCCTGATTTATATTTATGAAAAAAATTATTTTACTGATTCTTTTATCGATTCCTTTTTTATACACTTCTAATGCTGTTGCCCAGGAACTTCCCGTAAAAGAATGGACAACATCTTTACACAATAAGCCAATAATTTTTTATTTATCTGGCGATGGTGGTTTTAATAAATTTTCTACTTCTTTGTGTGATGCCCTGAATAAAAAAGAGTTTGATGTTATTGCATTCAATTCAAAATCGTATTTCTGGGATAAGAAAACACCGGAACAAACAGCAACTGAAATATATAATTATTTATCGAAAAAACTGGCTGGCAGAAAAAATCAGCAGGTAGTGCTGATTGGTTATTCTTTTGGAGCCGACGTATTACCATTTATTTTAAACAGGCTGCCAAAAGAATTGAATGATAAAATATTGGTGTCATTTCTCCTGGCTTCTTCAGGAAATACCGATTTTGAAATTCACATGTCTGATCTCTTTGGAGGCAATACAAAAAGAAGTATGGATGTAGTCACGGAGTTAAATAAGCTTACTAATGATAAGATTGTGATCGTAAGCGCCAGCGATGACGGCCATCTTGAGCTAAATAAAATCACTTTAAACAGGTACACGCATGAAGTACTTCCGGGTGGGCATCATTTTGATGGCGATACAGATGAAATTGTAAAAGTGATTTTGGACGATATGGAATGAAAAATAAAAAATGATTCTTCAAATAAAATCAATTCATACTACTACAAAACGTTTTAGTTTTGCATTCTTTTAAAGAAGTGAATAACTATGAACGAAAGGTTAAAAGAATTATCCAGGCAGTTAGAAGGAGATCTTTATCTTGATGATACCATGAGGCTTTTATATGCAACAGATGCTTCCGCTTACCAGGAAATGCCTTTAGCTGTTGCCATACCAAAATCCAAAGATGACATAAAAAAATTAATTGCTTTTGCTACAGCAAATCATACATCATTAATTCCAAGGACTGCCGGAACATCACTAGCAGGGCAGGTTGTAGGCAATGGGATAATTGTTGACGTCTCTAAAAATTTTACACAGATACCCGAATTAAATAAAGACGAAAATTGGGTGCGTGTACAGCCGGGCGTTATACGTGATGAATTAAATATGTTTTTAAAACCACACGGTTTATTCTTTGGGCCTGAAACATCTACCGCCAACCGGGCAATGATGGGTGGCATGGTTGGCAATAATTCCTGCGGCTCTAATTCAATTGTGTACAGAAGCACAAGAGAGCATTTATTAGAAGTAGAAGCATTACTTAGCGATGGAAGTGAAACAACATTTAAAGCATTAAGCATAGATGAGTTTCATAACAAATGTGAAGGCAATAATCTTGAGGCAAATATTTATAAAACAATA
>CBIGQT010000526.1:0-2852 GCA_966191655.1 uncultured Ginsengibacter sp. | reverse complement strand
GGAAGGAAAATAAATGGCTTCTGTTTTGGCTAAGGATATCGCATTGCGGCGATACAATTCGCTGTTCTTTTCAAAAAACCCCAGCATGGCTTTTTCCTGCACAAATGATTTGATTACCCTTATGCCTGAATAAGATTCCTGTGCGTTAGTGGTAAGGTCAGAGAGCAAAGATTGTATCTTATCACTCTTCCGGTTGATGATGGTATTTACATAATAAATAGTGATAGCCAAGATAGGTAATGGTGAAAGTACATAGAAAGTAAGTTCTGCATTTTCCCTAAACATATAGTAAAGAGAAAATCCAATAGTAGCTGCCAGGTTAATCAAATACATAATTGCAGGGCCGGTGTACATTCTAACTCTACTAACGTCCTCGGATATACGATTCATAAGATCGCCGGTATTATGGGTTTTGTAGAAATTGGTATCGAGCTTTTGGTAATGATTAAAGATTTCATTCTTTTGCGCAAATTCAATGTGCCGGCTCATCACAATGATTGTTTGCCGCATGAGAAACATAAAAAATCCGCTGATCAGCGCCAATACCAAAAGTATAATGCCGGAATACAGAATCTTTGTTTTGAAGGTGCTGTCTCTTTTATTAAACTGGCCAATAAATGATTTTACCAACGGATCGTAATGGGTTTTAATGTCACCCGCCGGCGGATGCCCTTTTTCCATGCTTACTTCCACGGTATTTAAAACATATTTGGTAACCTGCGGCGTAAGTATCCGGAAATAATTGGATAGTATAATAAACACCATCCCGAGGAAAAAGTGCCATTTATATTTCCAGAAATATTTATTGAGAGAAGAGAGAGGAGACATTAGTAACTAACAATTAACAATGGGCAATTGTGAAAATGAATTATAAATTATTTTATACCTGCAAAGATACTTAATGCGGGAAAATCAAATAAAATGGCCGGGAGGCTATTCCATCATGTTGAAGGATAATAAAATTTCGTTTAACCGTAACCGTTATGAAATTCCTGAATTTCCTGTTTCATCTCTTATAATTTATCTCTCAATTCTTCACTTATCAGTCAAATTTATTATACACTTTATCTCCAAGTACCTTTTGCAATATTTCGCGGTTCCGTGTATCGGTAAGGGCTTTCAAATGATTAAAATGATGAAGGTCTGTGCCTACAAAATCTGCAAGATTATTTTCTATAATATATTTAGCGGCTTTGGCTGCAGCTTTTCCATAATAACCCGGTATGGACAGCAGGTTTACCTGTAAGAGAAATCCTAACTCCTTCATGCGGTGATAAGCATCATAATTTTTATGATAATAAAAATACCGCTCAGGGTGCGCCATCAGAGGCTGGTACCCGTTTATATTCAATTCAAAAGAAATTTTTTCAATATTGTTTGATGAAGTAGCATAAGGAAGTTCTGTAAGCACATAATTTTTAGTAAGCGTAAGCAAGGGAGCTTTCTTTCGCAGCAGCTCCATAAAATAATCATCCATCATATATTCCGCGGCGGCACTCAACTCAACGTCCAACTTATGCTCCAGGCAGGCCTTTTTTAAAACATCAAGGGCAGCACGAATAGTTTCGGGCGTATTACGATACATATCGCCTATAATATGAGGCGTACAAATAAACCTGGTAATACCTGCATTTGCAAGAGATCGTAACAACTCAATAGATGTTTCCACATCAGGTGAGCCATCATCTATGCCTGGCAGAAGGTGGGAATGAATATCCTGTGCCATGCACGTAAAATCATAAGGATCATTACCTGCAGGTCGCCTTTTAAAAAAATTCAACATGGAATTTAACGTTGGATTTCCGCCTCAGCTTTTGCATCTGCCGGAAAAAATAAAACGGTAGTACTAAAAAATTTATGCGGTTTATTTGGATTGCCTACTTTGTGTCCCAGTGAGCTTTTATATTGAGGAATTTTAATCAATGGCTTTAATATAGAAACCAGGAAGGCAAGGGGGATCTTGTTTATTTTCATTGCCAGGTAGTCACGGCGATTGGCCCGTAGCCTCCTGTAAATACTACTATTGCTTACGCCCCCGTTCCTCATTTTTACAATCATTTTTGAAAGATAACAGGAACTTATTTTATGGCCGTATAAGTACCTTGCCATGAATTCATAGTCAGCCGCAGTATAGTAATGATTTTCGTAGCCTCCAAAGCGGTCAATTAGTTCGCGGCGAATATAAAAAGTAGGATGCGCAGGCATCCACCCATAGGTAAACCTGGAGCGTTTATAAGGCAATCCCTTCCAGTAACGCATTACTCTTTGAGGATTGGCCGGATCTACATACACCAAATCACCATATACGGAATCTATCTTTTTTTCATCAAAGCAGGCCACTATATCCATAATTACATCTGCTGAAGCCAGCATATCATCACTGTTCAGCACACCAATAATATCTCCCGAGGCCATTTTGATACCTTTATTAATAGCATCATACATACCGCGGTCTGTTTCTGAAATCCAGTGAGCGATTGAGCTGGAATTTTTCTGTATAATTTTTAACGTGTTATCTGTAGACTTTCCATCTACTATTATATGTTCAATATTGCCATAGGTTTGCTTCCTTACCGATGCGATGCAGTCAGCGATATATTTTTCTGAGTTATAGGTTACAGTTATAATGGATACTTTCACGGGCACGGCTTAGTTAGAGATGGTAAAATAAACATTTTATTAATAAATTATAAATTTCAAAATCAATTAATCCTTAAGCTATATGAGACGAAACGTAATTAAATAAAATTAAATTGTATCATGTATTTTATTTAAATACTTTCCATTAATTTTTACGGCCGGGTTGTCATGACAGATTTCCGTTGATTGAAGTTCATCCGGATGAAGAAGAA
>CBIGQT010000525.1:0-2864 GCA_966191655.1 uncultured Ginsengibacter sp. | reverse complement strand
GCATGGGCCTTTAAAAATCCAAAATGGAACATTGTAGGAGAAGTATTTGGTACCGCCGGCGAGGCGGTAGCCATTCCTGAATATAAAGTGGGTTTGCGCTGGGAACCCAGTCAATACGGGGTTTTTGCCCTTACCTACGGACATGAGTTTGCAGGCTCACTTGGTGCAGGGTTTGAATTTGGTGTTATGTTGTTCACGCCTCCATTTGCTTGTCTTGGTGGTTGTAATAAAAAAATAAAACACACGGACTAAAAATATAAATCATGGAGTTGAAACGCTTATTCTAAAGCTGATAAATTAATCATTCGTGGATGAAAACTATTGCACTAAGTATCCTTTACTGTTTGGTATTTCTGCCTGGTCGCAGACAATAAAAGATACACTATTCCGAGGTAATGACAGACGCTTTGTATACATATTATTAGTTAACTTGCAGAAGTATCTGTTTTATAAATTATACATTACATGAAAAAATTTCTTTTACCATTCCTGGCAGTGGCCATGAGCTTGTTAAGCTTACCTGCTTTTTCTCAAAAAGATAATAATAAGGATACAACTGCTTTATTAAATCTGCCGGGAGATAACCTTGATCTTTATGCCGTACTAACCCTGTTTCAAAAATCAAAAACGATAGAAGCTTTTGAAAAATCATTAAATGATGAAAAAGAAGGTATCAATAACCTGGATTTAAACCTGGATAAAAAAGTTGATTTTATCAAGGTGGTAACCACGAAAAAGGATTCGTCTTATACATTTGTACTCCAGGTTGATGTCACCAAAACTGAAACCCAGGATGTTGCGGTTATTTTGTTAAACAAAGTAAACGGGAAAGTGTCGTTGCAGATGGTTGGTGACCCTGAACTGTATGGTAAGGATTATGTTATTGAGCCCAAGGGAAATTCTTCTATTACTGCTAATCCCGGCTATGTCGGTGCAGATCCAGTAACGGTTGATGTTCCGGCAACAACCACGGTAGTGGTTCAATCTGCGCCCATCGTACAATATGTGTACTCACCGGCCTATGTGCCTTATTATCCTCCTTATTATTACGGATATTATCCGCCCTGGTTTGGATTTGCAACAGTTATGGCAGTTGGTATTTATCGTTCCAATCATTGGGGTTATCATGGTGGTTATTATGGTGGTCATTATGGTGGTGGTGGTAATAACGTAATCATTAATAACGGGAACAGGAATCAAATTAATCATTACAATAATAATAGTAGAAACAGGTCTAATACCGTATCAGATAATATGGCTAGGGGTAATTATGGTAATGGCAATAGAGGATCAAATGGTGTTAATAACAACATGGCAAATGGTAATAGAGGATCAGGTAATGGTGTTAATAACAATATGGCCAATAATAACAGAGGATCAGGTAATGGTGTTAGTAACAATAAAGCATCAACCAGTAATAGAGCATCAACCAGTAATATGAGTAATAACAGATCATCCTCCTCAAACTTTTCTTCTCCCCAGAGATCATCCAGCAACAGGAGTTCCGGAGGGAGTTTTGGCGGGGGTGGAGGCAGGGGAGGTGGTGGAGGCGGGGGCAGAAGACGATAATTAGCTGGATTGTCTTTATATTCTGTACCTCTTATTCAGCTGGCATATCCGAAGCACTCATATCTCTTACCGATACATATTTACCATTTCTTTTTTCAAACAGAACGATATAATTTCCGGTATTAAGGGGTGTATTAGTAGAATCAACTACTTTATAATAGCCAATTTCTACAACCTGGCTTCCATCATTTGATGGGAAAACTTCGTTGGTTTTAAATGAAATTTTATTGGAATTATTACTTAAATCGGATTTTAAAAAATCTACAATTGCTTGTTTGCCTACTAATGGCGCCCTGTTTTGAAAAAAAGATGTAGCGTCATCCGCATAATAGCCGATGCTTTTCATTTCTGAGGCATTATAAACTGCAGCAAATTCATCTTCCCTGGCCTGAATTTCTTTTTTTATTTGCGCTGTGTCAATCGCTGTTGCAGCAACAGGTTGTTCGTTCTTCATATTACAGGAGAATATTAAAATTATCATAGCTCCCGTTAGTGCTCCCTTTACAATCATTTTTTTCATAATTAAATTATTCGTGCTTATGTATTAAAATAAGATTTGTTGCATAAAAGTAATATAAAAACAGAATACCCCGAATCATTTTTAGTCGTGTTTAATTCAATCTCCCAACATGAGTTATTTTGTTCCGGGCACTTCCTTTTTTTTAATAAATATTCTAACTATCCTGCTTATTGGCCCTCTTAAAATTATATACGGCAGAATAGCAAGCGCAAATGCTACAATAATAGATTCCAAAGGATAAAACGCTACCTCTGTTTTTTTGCCATAAATAACGATGAGCTGATAGATGATATCAAGGATCGTCCCGATAATGAATACTTTTCCTACATCCTTCCATACTTCCTTTGCTATTGATTTACGCTGACCTTTTGAATTTGAAAATCTCCACAACAAGGGTGCTGTGCCCGCTTTGGCATCGCGAATGGCAGCTGTAGTTGCAAATATTAATGACATTAAAGGTTGTATTAAAAACCGGAAATGCATTGGGCCCTCGGTTCTCTGAAGGAGGTTTTCCCATACTCGTGCAAAAAGATCGTTCATGCTTTTATAATTTATTTGAAAAATTAATTCTGCAAGAGAACTGTACTTTGTTCGCTACTGAATGAAAACCATCACTAAAGTTATCTCTTCTTCCATATTGATATTCGAGCCCGGCCATTACATTATCAACCGGGTAGTAGCGCAAATTCAAGAGCGCATATTGTCCGTTTTTAAAATCGTTGGATGACTGCAAATCGGAATTATTCACTCTTTCCATGGAATAGCCAATTTAGCT
>CBIGQT010000524.1:0-2866 GCA_966191655.1 uncultured Ginsengibacter sp. | reverse complement strand
TCTTGTTCAGGAATTTAATGATCCTATTTTAATTGGCAATTCTCACTGGCACAATAAAACTTTTGAAATAAGAAGACTAAAAGACAGCAGTCGAAAAAGGAAATGGAAAGTAAGTAATACTACAACAGAATCAGCTTATGAAATTATTCCCGGAACAACTGATGGAAATGCCGACAGTTTTGGTATTGGAGATTTATGGGTGCTTAGATACCATGGCGGATCAGAGATTGATGATGGTGTTACTTTAACTTTCGGCACACCTGACGAGTGCAAAGAGCATATTGATAATTTTATAAACGGAGAGTCAGTAATAAATCACGATGTAGTTATATGGTATGCTGCACACTTACTCACGATGTAAATGTTCATACATATTGAATAATAAAAAGGAGCAAGCCGAAAATCCTTTTAAAGAGTAGGCGACAAAACTTAAAAATATGGCAACAGCAAAAAGAAGCTCTCATTTAAATGACAAGCTTAAAAGATTTACAGGTGAAAGAATAAGCCCTTTACTACCGCACGAAGTAGCAAAACAAAGACCGGTTTTTGCGAATAAGCCTTTTCCACAGGAATTTGAAAAGTCACGTAATATCCAAAGCATTTATATGTACAATGACAGCAAGGAAAAAGGTGACCTGATTAAGACACAAGCTATCGAAAAAACCTCCTTCGGAAATTTGTCGAGAGTTGATATGGATACCTCGAAATTGTATGGCGACTTTGGTGCACGATTAGGACAATCAACAATAAAGCATAAGCCGGAATTTATTGCTAAAGGCATATCCGATAAAATAAACTTCAACAGCTACCGGCCGGAATGGATGACGTTATTGCACTCGCCGAGAATTTCGCAGGACAGCAGAGGTGCAAGGCTTAAACGCTTCAATGGAAGTGGGGTTAGTCCCTTATATGTTTTCGGCAGTGATGACAGGTGGCAGTTCAGAGATCCGGCATGGCCCTGGGGATTAGTTGGCAGAGTTTTCAACAATAGGGGACAATGGGGTACTGCCACTTTGATAAGCCATAATACAATTATTACAGCCGGTCATGTGGTGCCATGGGGCGATAGTCCCTGGTGGATGCGTTTTGTACCTGCCTATTATGATGGCGTATCTTTACATGGTGCGGGTGTAGAATCTTATGTTTCGGATGCTTACGGTTATGATGTCCACGGAAACGTGGTTGGTTACGATTGGGCGGTATGTAAGTTATATAACCCACTTGGTAATTCTTTAGGTTATTTTGGTTATAATACCTACGATGATAATTGGGAAGATAAACCGTATTGGTCAATTATCGGATACCCCGGGGCAGTTGCCGGTGGCAACAGGCCTTCATTCCAGGGAGGGATAACTGTTGAGGATGACGACGAAGATTCTCATGATGGCCAGGAGTTAGAAACTGAAGCAGATTTAACACCCGGCAACAGTGGTGGGCCAATGTTTGGATGGTGGGGAAATGATCCACGCATAATTGGAGTCGTAAGCGGGCAGGAAGATTCTGAATTCTTATGGTTTGGCGAACGGGATAATGTGATAGCGGGCGGTCCTGGTTTTTGCAATTTTATTTCATGGGCAAGGTCTAACTGGTAAAGAATTGCTGAAGCAATATTTTCTAAATGTTTCCTACGGGGTACATTGTAGGATCAACGCTTGCATATGTAAAATAGTAACATTAGAAAAATAATAAAAGGAACCCTGAAAATCTTTTATAAGAGCAGGGTTTCGTAAGTCGAAAAAGGAAATATGAACAGCCAAAATAAAATTAAATTATTGTTTGCCATATAATATGAATAGCTGCCCCCATTGTTTAATTGAATGATGAGATCCAAACACACGTTCTTCCCTACAAACTTTAAAATGCTGAAATTTCATAAACTTTTATTATTCCATGATGAACATTAAACTTTAAATAAAATTCAACTTCAATATCAGATAGATTTTTTTTGAATTGTATTTATGAGCCATAGAGCTCATATTTTTTTAATCCTGCAAACACGTTAGTAATTAGAAACAGGTTTACTGTTTTAATACAGAGCAGCGTCTCCTTCCATCTCAGATAATTTTACTTAATGTTTATTACAATGATTTCATTACCTATTAACCCTTGACAGCTTTTATTTAAGATCGCAGCTTTGTAAGAGAAATGGAATAATAAAAAATTAAAGAATAATATTATCAAAAGAATGATTTAAAACTTTGAAATTTAAAAAGCATTTATTAGTTTGGTATTACCTGATTTAAACTACCCTTCTGCACTTACCTCCAAAGTCTATCATTCTAAAAATTGTTTAGGCTATTGAATTCACAGAAAATGTATGGAATTGTTCCATTATTATTAATTAAAAACAAGTGAATTTTTAATCCCGGACAGTGGTCGCAGGTAAGAATTTATACAGCAAAAAATAATTTAAATTCTTATATACCGGTTAGCCGAAAACGGTTATTAAAGAGTAGGCATAAAAAGTACTATATGTTAAACAATGTTGCCTTAGATGTATTTATAGGGTTAGTCTTTGTTTTTCTTCTCTACAGCCTGCTGGCCACAATTGTGCAGGAAATGATTGCTACAAGATTAGCATTTCGCGCCAAAGTTTTAGAGAAGGCAATATTGAGAATGTTAGAAGATGGGAAAACCACAACACGTTTGCCTTTCGGCGACCGCATCAACGGCTTTTTACATTTACTGGGTTTAAAGAATTTACTTAAAAATAAAACCGTGGCTCCCTGGTTTTACGCACATCCCTTAATTAAATATTTAGCGGAAGATAATTATTACAGCAAGCCTGCTTATATAGACGCTACCAATTTTTCTAAAGTGATGCTTGATTTATTGAAAGGTTTGGAGCAACCTCAATCGCAGGCAG
>CBIGQT010000523.1:0-2872 GCA_966191655.1 uncultured Ginsengibacter sp. | reverse complement strand
TTTAATTACATGCAACCAGTGGTAAAAAAAATTATTAATAAAAAAGAGGCAAATAACAGTTTAAGTTTAAACGTAATAAAAATTTATATACCTTAATTAAAATATTTAGCTCTGGGTTTAAATTACCTCCATCAATCAACAAAAAAATATCAATTAGCCAAATGAAAAAATTCTTTGTATTAGCCGCCGCTCTTTTTATTGTGTGTTTCTGTTTTTCGCGCAGCAATAAAATAAGCGGGAAACCAAAAGTGCTTGTATTTAGCCTCACAAAAGGGTTTCATCATGAATCAATTCCCAATGGTATAGCTGCCATTCAGAAACTGGGGGCAGAGAACGGGTTTAATGTGGATACAACTACCAACCCGGATATGTTTAACGATAGCAACTTGAAAAATTATTCCGCTGTAATTTTTTTATGTACAACGGGCGATGTGCTGAATAACAGGCAGGAAGTAGCTTTTGAACGTTACATACAGGCGGGCGGAGGTTATGTAGGTGTGCATTCAGCTGCAGATACAGAATACGACTGGGGCTGGTATGGAAAATTAGTTGGCGGTTATTTTTACGATCATCCCGGCATTCATGATAAATTTCCCAATGTGCAACCCGGTGTTTTAAATGTGGTTGACCAAACCAATATTTCAACCAAACACCTGCCCAAACAATGGAAGCGCACCGATGAATTTTATAGCTATAAAAATTTTGATTCTGCCAATGTGCATGTATTAATAACTATTGATGAAAGCAGCTACAACGGTGGTATGCGCATGGGTTATCATCCTATGGCATGGTATCATGAGTATGATGGCGGACGTGCCTTTTATACTGAGTTTGGCCATACAAAAGAATCTTATACTGAACCTGATTATTTAAAACATTTACTGGGCGGTATTCAATATGCTATTGGCGATAATAAAGAACTGGATTATTCAAAAGCAAAAACTTAGTTTGAAGATTAGGATTAACAACCCCTCTGGCAACGGCGGAGGTTGTTATAGCCCTGTTGTATTTATATTATAAGATGTAATACTGCCGCAGGGGCCAGAATCATTTATTAAACTCCCACCCTATAGAAAATTGCGTAACATAGTCATACTCACTACCCGGAATAGCAGGCCGGTTATCAAAATTGACGGTGGCTCCTGCTCTCAAATAGAAGTCATGAGGCAAATCGTATTTTGCATCAATATTAAAATCGTAACGCCACCTGCCCGATTCTGTAAAGCTGGGATAAACATATAAATTCGTCAACAGGCTCAGGTCTTTAATATCAAAAAGATTCAGCTCCAGGCCTACATAACCTTCAAGGCTGCTACGGCTGGGAGTTTCGTTGGTAAATGTTTCATTATTAATGGAAAGCCCTCCTCCCAAATTAAAGTAAGCTTTATTGGTATGAAGCAAATACTTGCCTGCACCCAATTTTCCTGTAGTTCTTAATTTGAGCGCCTGTTCCGTATTGGAAAGGAATGTTAACGTGGCATTTAAAAACCAGTCGTTTTGTAAAAAATATTTAAAAGAAGGCCCCCAGTCTGTTCTTTTAGTTTCTTTTACACTATCCTGCGTTGAGCGGGTGTCGTTGTAGTAAAAACTAAATAGCCACCTATCAGCAAGATAACCGAAGTTGCTTCTTATATTGTATTGCCGGAGATTATTTGCCTTCGTAAAACTCAGGCCCAGGTCAATGCTGGCAGAGAGCCTGCTCCAGAAATCTGATTCCAACCCTTTGAGGTAAACAACATCGTCCAATTTTGTGACGATTTTTGCACTATCTGTTGTCTCGATAGTAATTTCATTTCCTTCGCCTGAGGATTGGAAAGAGCCATTCATTCGCCGTCCGTCTGTTAAAGTAATCAGGAAACGACTTTTGGAATATATTTTATTTATTTTGTTCCATTCTATAGTAAAATCACTTTTAGAATAATCAGTCTCCATAGTTAGTACTCCTTTATCAAGCGATTTCAATTCGCCCACAATAACATTTCCGTTTTTAAGTATTAATGAATCGTGTTGAGCCATTGCCTGGTTAACAAGTAAACTGCAGAAAAAGATAAACAGGAAGCGTCTTAGAAAAAGTAATAGATGTTGCATATAATTTTATTTTTCTTGGTTAATACTTTTTTTTACATGTTACATATAAGAAGGGTTAAGATTTTATTCTCTGCTGAAATGAATTTCTGCAACCAGATAAAATTATGAATTCCTTCCTGTCAATTTTTTCATTAATATGTTTTAATCAATAAATTTTATAGATGACAACAGTTGAAGAGGCTAAAATGTTTTCGCTGCCGGAAGAAGAATACTAGCTATTCTTTTTCTTTTTCGAAAATAATTTGTCTGCATCATGCCTGTTGAAATGAAAGTTTAATGAAAACCCCACTGCTTTTAATGCATTCACATCTTTTCCGTTATCAAATTGATAAAGATAATAAACTTCAAAATTCAGATCTTTTGCAACTTTTAATTCCGTCCCCCCGCATAATCTAAACTTATCAGCCCCTGAGTTTTTAAAATCCAGGAAATATTCTCCATACACATAAGGCGTAAATTGAAGATACTCCGTATGCATATCCTTTTGAAAAGTTAGCCTGGCCCTGTAGCGGGGCATGAATTCTCCATTTACAATTCTCCAGTCAAGCCGGTTTTTATCGGTAAGTAAAATATCAAGCGGTAAATTAAAACGCAGATTAGCCTCTGTAAGGAGTGTATGTTCTGTAGTGGGCTTTTTTGCATCCTTGGGACTGCCTCTATAAAAATAGCCCAGTCTTAGCCATAAATAAGAGCCCCTGATGGAATCGTTAAGGGCTTCCGCAATCTTTTTCCCCCTTAACCATGGCAGTGCAAAATAATCAAGGGTAACCTTGGCATTCCCGTC
>CBIGQT010000522.1:0-2884 GCA_966191655.1 uncultured Ginsengibacter sp. | reverse complement strand
AAATTAATAAAGAAGCTGCCTTACAATTCTCCGATACAACTAAAGCAAAGATTTATGATGATTTAAATTCATTATTCGGAAATAACAAAGTAGATTTAGTTTATATAGCAACCCCACCCTACCTGCACTATCAACAATCTAAACAGGCGCTACTGGCCGGCAAGCATGTTATTTGCGAAAAACCAGCGGCATTAAAAACAAGTGAAGCAGCCGATATTGTCCTGTTGGCAACAGAGCACCACGTGTTGATTGAGAGCGTCAAGCAGGTCCGAATCACCTTCGCCTATACCCACACATATCCGTTTCTGGCAACGCTATAATCCTTTATATGAAGTGGTTAACATAATTGTAAAGAACAAGATACTTGGAAATTTTTTACACGGCTTTTTCGAAAATTATGCAAGTGATGAAAATCTCAATGCCGACCACTGGTTTTGGGATGAAACAAAAAGTGGCGGAATATTTATAGAGCATGGCGTCCATTTCTTTGATATGTTTTCGGGCTGGCTCGGAAAAGGTGAAGTTGCAGATGCTTTGCAAATAAGAAGACCTGTTTACAGCAATAAAATTATAGATCGTGTACACGCAACAGTTATGTACAAAGAAGGAGTCGTAGATTTTTATCACGGATTTGATCAGCCAAAAATTTTAGACAGGCAGGAAATGAGATTATTGTTTGAGCATGGTGAGATCACTTTGTATGAATGGGTACCAGTAAAAATGAAATTGCATGGTCTTATAAAAAATGAGAAATTGAAATATTTGAAAGAGATAATCGGGAAATCAGAAATTATTTATATAGGCAAAACAACGAAAAACCAAAAAGTAAAAGGAAGATTTACTGAGATAAATTTTGATAAAGAAATAATGCTTGAATATGAGGATGCAAAAGGAAAACAAAACCGCTATCAGCAACTTTTGATAAGTATGCTTATGGATCAATGGAACTGGATAAAAGATCAGAATCACAAAAGAATTATAACCGAGAGTAATGCAGTAGAATCATTGCGAGTGGCTGAACACGCAACAAAGATTGCACAAATATTTTAACGCTACCTCATGCACATACGGATGACACATACAAAAAAAAACCGGTTTCAAATGAAAAAAATTTTACCTTATTTATTTTTATCTCCATACCTGCTTTTTGTAATTATATTTGTTATTTTCCCCGTTCTATTTTGTTTCTTTCTCACTTTCAATAAATGGAATATTATTGCTCCGATGCATTTAATTGGATTTGGTAACTATCAGCGTTTATTTCATGATCGTTTATTTTGGAAAGCTATCGTTAACACTTTACAATTTTTGTTGCTGCATATTCCGTTGCAATTGGCTGTATCATTATTTCTGGCATATTTACTTAATCAAAAAATAAAAGCTGCTTCATTTTTCCGTGCTTCTTTTTTTATGCCTGTTATTGTTTCGGGCGTTGTTGTTACTATTCTTTGGCAGCAATTGCTCGGATATGATACAGGCTTAATTAATAGAATGCTAACCTCAATAGGAATAAATAAAATCGGGTGGCTCATAAATCCTGATATCGCGATTTATTCTATTGCTGCAATGGCTACCTGGAAAAATGTAGGACTCTATGTTATTCTTTTCCTGGTTGGCTTACAAACAGTCCCAACTCAGTATTACGAAGCTGCAAAGATGGAAGGTGCTACACGCTGGCAGCAATTTTATCATATTACATTGCCAATGATTAATCCAACCATTTTTATGGTAGTAATCTTATCAACTATTGGCGGCTTTAATTTATTTATAGAGCCTTATATTATGACAGGAGGAGGTCCGTTAAATTCTACACTTTCGGCGGTTCTGTATATTTATAAACAGGCATTTCAATATTACAATATGGGATATTCAGCAACGCTTGGTTTTTTCTATGCAATAATGATTATGAGTGTTGTGGTACTTCAAAAAAAATATATTGAAAAGGAAATATAAATTATGAAGAAAAAAATTTCTATAAAGAAAATTGTATTATATGTAGCACTTTCAATAGCTGCGCTCACTTTTATATATCCTTTTTTATGGATGATTGGAGCCTCTTTCGCACCAATGCACGAAATAGGAACCATGACTTTATGGCCTGCACATCCTACCTGGGCAAATTTTATAACTATGGTTGATAAAATTCCCATCTGGAGATCGCTCTTCAATAGTTTGCTTGTGGCAGCTTTTACTACTTCATTGGTAATTGTAACTGGTTCTGTAGTAGGATATGCTTTAGCTAAAATGCGGTTTAAAGGAAAGCAGCTTATCTTTTATATAATAGTTTTCACAATGTCACTTCCTTTCCAGGTTACACTGATTCCTAACTATATTACTATGGTAAATTTAAGAATGGTGGATACCTATTTTGCGTTAATTATTCCTTTTGGAGTAAGCGCTTTTGCAATACTTATGTTCAGGCAGGCATTCCAGGGATTACCGCAAGCATTAATAGATGCAGCACGCATGGATGGCTGTAGTGAAACAGGAATTATTTTTAAAATTCTATGGCCTAATATAAAACCAACAATTGTTACGGTCGCAATATTGTCTTTTATAGGCTCATGGAACGAAGTGCTTTGGCCACTCATTGTAGTAAGAAATGAAAAGCTAATGACGATGCCGCAATTAGTTACTCTATTTGCTGTAGGTGGCAGGGCAGATAGCCAATTAGGAGTAAAAATAGCAGCAGCAGTTTTGTTGGCTTTACCCGTTATGGTAGCATTTTTATTTTTTCAAAAACATTTTATTCAAAGTATGGCCTCTACAGGATTAAAAGATTAATCCATTCCAGGAATTAATTGTGGGTATTGAATAAAGTTAACAACCGAAGGTTTAGATGTGAGTTTGAAATCAGACCTAAGAATTTAGAATAAAACAAAAA
>CBIGQT010000521.1:0-2888 GCA_966191655.1 uncultured Ginsengibacter sp. | reverse complement strand
TTACAGGACAAAAAATAGGTCATTCCTGGTTCTACAAAAAAACAGAACCGTTTTTTAATGCCATGGAAAATGGGTACAAAAAAAGCCTCTCCGCTTTTATGAGGGTAAAATGGATTGCGCTGCTACTGGTTATCGGCTGCTTTGGAATTATATGGGTCATCTTTGCAAACATTCCGTCTGAACTGGCACCACTTGAAGACCGTAACCAGTTCAGGCTAAGCGTTACCGCTCCCGAAGGAACCTCTTACGACTATATGGATTCTTATATGGACAGCCTCATCCAACTTGTCAAAGATTCTATTCCTGAAAATACTAAAATCATCAGCCTCACGGCGCCTGGATCTTCCGGAGGTGCGGTAAACAGCGGCTTTTTGAGGGTAATGCTCACAGACCCGAAAGACCGCCAGAGAACCCAGCAACAAATCGTGGATGCCGTAAACAAGGATGTTAAAAAATTCCCCGAGGGTAAAGCATATGCCGTACAGGAACAAACCATTTCAGTAAGCAGGCATGGTGGCCAGCCTGTACAGTTCGTAATTCAGAATAATGATTTTGAAA
Source organism: uncultured Ginsengibacter sp. (assembly GCA_966191655.1). Classification (GTDB taxonomy): domain Bacteria; phylum Bacteroidota; class Bacteroidia; order Chitinophagales; family Chitinophagaceae; genus Ginsengibacter. The sequence goes on along the minus strand of CBIGQT010000521.1, from coordinate 2,330 downwards.
AGATAAGGGCAGTTCTTCCCGAATTTTTGGAAGAAGCCAACAAAAGCCCGATACTTGATGGAGTAGATGTTGACTTAAAATTTAATAAACCCGAGTTGCGTGTAAATATTGACCGGCTTCGTGCCAGCGAACTGGGCGTAAATGTAAATAACATTTCACAGGGCCTTGAACTGGCGTATAGCGACAGAAGGCTTGGTTATTTTTTCAAATCAGGAAAGCAATATGAAGTACTGGGCCAGGTGGATCGCGGCGACCGGGACGATCCCAATGATTTAAGCAAAATAATGATAAAGAACAGCCGCGGAGAAAATATCAGGCTTGATAATTTAGTGTCAACTTCTGAAGCATCTTCGCCACCAACTATTTATCATTTTAACCGTTATAAATCTGCAACCGTATCTGCAGGTCTTGCTCCGGGTTATACGGTTGGTGATGGTATCAAGGAGATGCAAAGAATTTCTAAAAAATTATTAGATGAATCTTTTACAACGGCCCTTAGCGGCACTTCCAGGGATTATGCAGAAAGTTCCGGCAACACCCTGTTTGCATTTGTGCTTGCGTTAGTATTGATTTACTTAGTGCTTTCTGCCCAGTTTGAAAGTTTTGTAGATCCATTTATAATCATGATAACAGTGCCTTTAGCATTGGCAGGTGCTTTGTTATCACTTTGGATATTTGGCCAGACATTTAATATATTTTCACAGATTGGAATGATTATGCTAATAGGCCTTGTTACTAAAAATGGAATATTAATTGTGGAATTTGCTAATCAAAAAAGAAAGGCTGGAATGAATAAAGTGCAGGCGGTTATCGAATCTGCTTATTCCCGGTTGCGGCCAATTTTAATGACGAGTCTCGCCATGTCGCTGGGCGCTCTGCCGCTGGCGCTTTCCATTGGAGACGCGTCTACAAGTCGTATTCCGTTAGGCATCGTTATCGTGGGTGGCATTTTATTTTCCCTGGCACTTACGTTATTTGTTGTACCAGCCATGTATGCTTTTCTTTCATCAAAAAAAAGACCATTGAATGAAGCGCTTGCTTAAAATTTGTATCATTATTTTTTTGCAATCACTGTTTTTAAATTATTCCCTTGCTGCGCAGGATACCCTGCTGACAATAGAGAATGCGGTGAAATATGCTATTGCTAATAATTACGAAGTTATTATTAGCAAAAACAATATTGAAATTGGGAAAATAAATAACAACTGGGCTAATGCGGGGGCGGTGCCGGTAATAAGTGCCACTGCTAATGCAATCGGAGGAGTAACGAATCTTCAGGAAAAACTTAGCGATGGAACGATTACTAATAAAAACGGGTCTACCAGCAGCAATTTAAACGCAGGGGTAGCCGTTAGTTGGAATATTTTCGACGGTCTTAAAATGTTTGCATCAAAAAGAAGGCTGGAAGAACTCGAGAGAAATGGCGAGTATGCGTTCAAAAAGAATTTGAATCAAACGGTTTATGATGTTGTCTCATCATACTTTAATGTGGTAACCATCAATGAACAAATAAAATCCACACTGGAACAAATAAGTCTATACCGCGACCGCTACAATCTTGCGCAGCGGCGTTTTGAGATAGGAACGGGCGCAAAATATGAAGTGTTGGCAGCCCAGGTTGATTTAAATGAGCAGAATTCTTTGCTTTTGATATTGCAGAATTCACTTGCTGTAGCCAAAACTTCCTTAAATAATCTTATGGGAAAAATACCGGACACTTCTTATCGGGTCACTGATACTATTATTGTAAATGGCGTAATGCCAATAGCAGAAGCCCAAATTAAAATTGAAAAGCAAAATCCTGATATTCTTCTGGCCAACAGCGACCTTGCCGTTTTGTTTGAAACAAAAAAAGTAATCAATGCAGACAGGTTGCCGGTTGTTAGTCTTCACGGGTATTATAATTTTGCAAAAACCACCAATAGCGCGGGTTTTAACTTATTTACCCAGACTTACGGGCCACTGGGATCGGTGGGTGTGGCAGTTCCAATATTTAATGGCGGCCTTGTAAAAAAACATGTAGCCGTTACCGATATACAAATAAAAAATCAAACGATTGCCATCGAAGAAACCAAAAACACTCTCAGGACAATATTGACCAATGCTTACATCAATTATAATAATTCGATAAAGCTGGTGGAGTTGGAAAAAAGTAATCTTGTGCTGGCCGAAGAAAATATTTACATTGCCAATGAGCGGTATAAAAAATTAAACATTACATCCGTAGAACTGCGGCAAATACAAATAAGCTACAGCGATGCGAAGAACCGTCTGTTTAATGCCTTATACCAGGCAAAGCTTGCTGAAGCGCAAGTGGCAGTAATTACAGG
>CBIGQT010000520.1:0-2890 GCA_966191655.1 uncultured Ginsengibacter sp. | reverse complement strand
CGTTTGCATCTGCATGCTTTTTGGATAGGGTATTACACCTGCCAGTAATTTCCTGAAAGAGGCGCCGAGTGTCGTGGATAAGCCATTGGCAGTTTTATGCGCAACAACGGCTGGCGACTGGTAAACATTTGCCGGGATGGACCGCATGCTGGGTATGCCCTTCCAGCTATAATATAAAATATTACGTTCTTTGCCATGAATGTATAATCCCTCTTGTTTACCCATAGTACGCTGCTCTTTACAATACAGTGTTTTTTATGGTAACGTAATTAATGCCTGTAGCAGTATGTCGCAATAGCCTTCTTCTCAGCTGCCAGCCATTTTGGTATTGATTTCTGGCTGTTTGCCATGGGAATTCCCATGGCAAACAGCCAGAAGATAGCAGGCAATCAGCAGGAAAAGAATACCAATGGAATGAGGAAAATAATTCGTTGAGGAAATGTATAACCTTGTGTTACTGTTTCATCACCAACCCCGTAAAAGATTTTATCCGGGCTCAGGAAAATCTCTGCATCAATTCTTAAGTTAGCGTTAGCCGGCATCCCAAATCTTAAACGCACAATGCAGGAAATAGTTGCAATGGAAAACAGCAGGCTTTATAATTCCGATAATTTTTTAATAAAATCATCTTTGCGCCGGGAGGAAACTTCAATCTCTGTTCCATCGGTTAATATTACCGAACCGCCTTTGCCTTTATTGTAAGTTTTAATGCAATTAAGGTTGATGAGGTGGGAATTGTGGACCCTGAAGAAGGCGTGTTCGCCAAGCAGCTCTTCAAATTCTTTTAATGTTTTTGCGACAACTAATTTGTGCTTATCCTTCAGATAAATAGTTGTGTAGTTGATATCGCTCTGGCACCGGATAATATCAGCAATTTCTAGAAATTCGAAACCGCTAACGGTAGGCACAATCATTTTTCTGGGAATATTTTTTTTGCTTTGAGTATTGTGAAGCAGGAGTTCAATTTTTTGAGCCGTCATTTTTTGAGAATGCTCATTCATAAATTTTAATACAGCCGTGTTTAAATCTGTGTCATCAATTGGCTTTAATAAATAATCGATTGCGCTGAATTTAATTGCCTGTATGGCAAATTTTTCAAAGGCTGTAGTAAATATAATTGCAAAATTTATTTCCGGCAATGCTCTTAGAAGATCAAAACCGGTTTTCTCATGAATTTGTACGTCTAAAAAAATAAGATCAGGTTTTAATAAGGTAATTGCTTTAATCCCATCTTCAATATTGGTAGCGGTCCCGGCTATTTCAACTAATTTTTCATGAGAAGGCAGTAAGAGGTTTGCAAGCCTGTCGATACAATGTTGTTCATCATCAATAATTAAAGATGTAATCATAGCTAAAATGCTAATGTTTCAGGTAATTTAACTACTATTTTAGTACCTTCTTCAAGGTTAAATATGGTTACCTCACCATTTGACTTTTTCATTTGATTTATAATATCAATCCTTGCCCTGGTAATTTTCATTCCGAATGATTTCTTTCTAAAAGTTTCCTGTCCGGATTTAGAACCCGCAACTTCGTGTATTCCTATACCGTTATCTTCTACAATACAATGTATCATATCGCCTTCTTTATGTATATGTATCCAGATTTTCCCTTCGGCTCTTTTTTGTGATATTCCATGCCAGATACTGTTTTCTACAAATGGCTGTAAAATCAATGGAGGCATTAATGTATTTTCCTGGTCAATAGTTTCATCTACTTTTATCTCATAAGCAAATTTATTGTCCATTCTTAAAACTTCCAGTTGCATATACAATTCCAGGGCTTTCAGATCTTCCGCTATGGGTATTTCTTTATGTTCCGAATTTTCCAATATCATCCTCATTAGCTTTGCAAATTTGGTAGTGTACAAAGTAGCCTTTGCAGCATCATGCTTATCGATATAGTCATTAATAGAATTTAGTGAGTTGTAAATAAAATGAGGGTTCATCTGTGAGCGCAGCGCTTTTAATTCGGTATCAGCTACGTGTGCCGTAAATTCTGACTCTTTCTTTTTTTGCAGTATATCTTTTCTTCTCTTATAAAGAAAAATGCCTGCAATAGCGACAAGCACCAGTATGCTTCCTATACCGATGGCAGCATTACGTATAATCTTTTGTTTATTTATTTCGTCAATTGTAAGCGCTTGCTTTTTATCATTAGCAGCCTCTGCTAAAGCCCGTTTTTTATCAAACTCATTTTGCATTTCAAGGCGGGTAATTTCATTTGTCATCTTTGTATTTGAAATGCTGTCCTTCAATTTCACAGCCTGTTTATACGCTGTCAGCGAGTTGGCATAATCTTTTTGTTGTTCGTAAGTATTACTCAAACTTTCCCATCTTATAACCTGGCTTGCGATAGAACCTGTTTCCGTGGCCAATTTCAGGGCACGCTTTTGATATTGAATAGCCCGCTCAAATCTATCTTTCGGATTTACGCCGAGTGTTTCCAGTATTTTATCGGGAGCATCGACGTATAATTTTGCAATCTCATCTAATGCCAAAGCTGTATTTATTTTATCCCCCTCTTGTTCATAAAAACTGTATGCTTTTAAATAGTCTCCATAGTAACTATAAACAATGCCTATGTTGCATGTATTGCTGGCTATGCCTCTTTTAAAGCCTGCGGATTTGCTGATATCAAGAGCTTTGTAATATGATTGCAGGGCATTAGCCGAATCATCCATATTATCATAGACGTTCCCCAGATTACCTAACTCATCTGCCATTCCTTTTTTATCGCCTGATAATTCGTACAACTCCAGTGACTTTTGATGGTATTGCAATGCCCTGGGGAAATTTTCCAAATATGTATACACTATTCCCATATCGCCAAGCGCACCCGCCATTCCAGTTTTATTTGCGGATTTTTCATAAATATTAAAGGCTTTCTG
>CBIGQT010000519.1:0-2892 GCA_966191655.1 uncultured Ginsengibacter sp. | reverse complement strand
TCGGGAAGGGGTTGGGGATGGGCTTTATGAATATCGAAGAATTAAGAGAATACGCTTTATCATTAAAAAATGTTTCTGAAAGTTTTCCTTTTGGAAATGACACACTTGTTTTTAAAATTGATAACAAAATATTTTTGCTTGTTTCGCTTTCTTCGGAAGTTTTGCAATTCAATGTAAAATGCAATCCGGAATATGCCATAGAATTGCGTGAGCAATATTCGTGTATCCTTCCCGGTTATCACATGAATAAAAAACATTGGAATACAGTAATTGTAGACGGCCACCTTTCCACAAAGCAATTAAAAGAATTTATTAAAGAGTCTTATACATTAGTTGCCAAAAAGAAATGATTGGTTTTAACAGCAACTTCAGCTTTCAGTTTTAATTTTAAATTACATTTGGTGCTTACTATTTACCATTGACGGTGTATGAAAATTATAGACAAGTATATTCTCAGGAAATTTTTTCTTACTTTTTTCTTTTTTCTACTTGCACTTACTGTATTGGTATTAATTGTGGATCTCAGCGAAAAAACTGATGATTTTGCAAAATCAAAACTTTCTTTTGAAACAATAATTGTTCAATATTATTTTGGCTTTATTCCCCGTATTGATGCAATGCTTTTTCCTCTTTTTATTTTTCTTTCGGTAATTTTTTAGCCGTTTTTTAGTTTTTTATATTTTTGTTTTATTATTTTTCACTATTTTTCTATGGTGGTGTAATCAATATATCCTTCCGCCTGCTAATCAAAAGTGGGCCACATTTATAGCGAAGTATGTTGATTATAATTCTGCAGGATACCAGGACGCAAGAAACATACATAATAAATATTTTAAACTTGACTCATTTTCTTATGCCGGTGTAAAATACTATGATACTATAAACCGCACAGGAAGTGATTTTTTTATGCAAAGATTTAATAACACCCAGCTCGTTTACAATTTGAGAGCACAATCCTTTTCATGGGATACGGCTACCCGAAAATGGAAGCTGTTTAATGTAATTGAACGCAGTATTAATGGTTTACACCAGGAGGTGAAACAGGTTTCTGAAATGAAAATGAATTTAAATTTTAAACCCCGTGATTTGCAGGTGGATGAATATATGAAGGACAGACTTTCTACTCCGGAATTAAATGAATTTATCAGGCTGGAAGAATTACGTGGCGCCGAAGATGTAAATACTTTGTTGCTCGAAAAGCATAACCGCAATGCCAACCCGGTATCAGTGCTTATTTTAACTATTATCGGGGCATCAATAGCATCTCGTAAAATCCGTGGTGGCAGCGGGTTTCACCTGGCAATTGGGGTGGTAATATGTGTCTTATATATTTTGGTGGGCAGATTCTCAACAGTATTTTCAATGAAAGGGAATTTTAATCCGTTGATAGCAGCCTGGTTGCCAAACGTGATTTTTGGCGCACTCGCATGGTATTTATTCCGGCGAAATTCGAGGTGATGTAGATTTTATTTTTGTGTTATTAATCTTTATAAATTATATTTCATTTGTTTAACATTCACGCTAATGTTAACTTTAGGGCTATTCATTTAGCTTGAGAAGGCAATCACAATTTTAATTTTTTTTTGGATATGGGTGTAATTAAAGACAAGTTTAAAGAAAAGGCGGATGGTTTATCTGTAGAGGTAAAAGATATATTAAAAAAGCATGGAGAAAAAGTTATTGGAGAGGTTAAGCTTTCTCAAATTTACCAGGGCATGCGTGGCATGACTGGTCTTGTAACAGAAACATCATTACTCGATTCGCAGGATGGCATTAGGTTTAGGGGATATTCAATACCTGACTTAAGAAAAAAATTACCTAAAGCAGAGGGGGGAGCTGAGCCATTGCCGGAAGGTTTATTTTATTTAATGCTGGTAGGTGAATTGCCAACCGAAGAAGACGTACATCATGTTAGCAATGTATGGCAACGTCGCAGCCATGTGCCCAGTCATGTATTCCATACAATTGATGCACTTCCCTTGAGCGCACATCCAATGACACAATTTGTAGTTGGTATAATGGCTTTGCAAACAGAAAGCCAGTTTGCTAAAAAATACAAGGAAGGTATGAGCAAGAAAGATTACTGGGCCGCAGTTTTTGACGACTCTATGGACCTTATTGCAAGATTACCACGCATAGCTGCGTATATCTATCGCCGTAAGTATAAGCTTGGAAATCATATTCAGCCAAATGGCTTGCTCGACTGGGCAGGAAATTTTGCTCACATGATGGGCTTCGAAGATGAAAGCTTCAGAGAGCTAATGCGTTTATATATGACCATACATTGCGATCATGAAGGTGGCAATGTATCTGCGCATGCAACACATCTTGTTGGCTCTGCATTGAGTGATCCTTACCTTTCATTTGCTGCAGGCATGAATGGTCTTGCCGGCCCGTTACATGGCCTCGCCAACCAGGAAGTTATTAAGTGGATTTTTGAAATGCGTGAAGAATTAAAGACAGAGCTTCCTACAAAAAAACAAATAGAAGCTTATGTGAAAAAAACGCTGGCGGAAGGAAAGGTTGTTCCCGGATATGGACATGCTGTTTTGCGAAAAACAGATCCGCGTTTTGAGGCGCAAATGGATTTTAGTAAAAAGCACATGCCTAATGATAAACTGGTAAAAACGGTTTGGAATATTTATGAAGTGGTGCCGCCGATTTTACAGTCAATAGCAAAAATAAAAAATCCATGGCCCAATGTAGATGCACATAGCGGGGCTTTATTAGTTCATTACGGAATGGTAGAATATGAATTTTATACCGTGTTGTTTGGTGTATCAAGATCATTGGGTGTGTTGGCAAGTCTTTGCTGGGACAGGGCTTTAGGCTTTCCATTGGAAAGACCGAAATCAGTATCAAACAGGCTGGTAAAACTTTGGCTTGAAGGGA
>CBIGQT010000518.1:0-2901 GCA_966191655.1 uncultured Ginsengibacter sp. | reverse complement strand
TGAAGGCTGAGGGAATAACAATTGATGCTATTACCGTTCAGAATGAACCGCTTCCTCCCGGTAATAATCCCAGCCTTTTATTAACTGCCACTGAAGAAAGAGATTTTGTAAAAAATAATTTGGGACCTGCATTTAAAGCCGCAGGGATAACCACTAAGATTCTTATCTACGACCATAATGCCGACAGGCCTGATTATCCAATTACTATTCTTGATGATCCCGAAGCAGCTAAATATATTGACGGTTCTGCTTTTCATTTATATGGCGGAAAAATAGAAGCATTAAATTATGTACACGATGCTCATCCTGATAAAAATATTTATTTCACGGAGCAAATGGTGGTACAGTTTCATGATACTGCACGGATGATTATAGCTTCTCCTGTAAGCGAGGTTATTATTGGCGCTACGCGTAACTGGTGCCGGAATGTCCTGGAATGGAATCTTGCGGCCGGCCCTGACTTTAAGCCTTATACTGATCGTGGTGGTTGTTCAATGTGCCAGGGCGCCGTTACTATTAACGGTAATGATTACTCGAAAAATATTGCTTATTATTCCATGGCGCATATTTCTAAATTCGTAAGGCCGGGTTCGGTGCGTATTGCAACAAATGATATTGAATTATTGCCCAATGTTGCATTTATAACTCCGGAAAATAAAAAGGTTTTAATTGTTGCTAATGATGATAACGCTCCGCAAACTTTTACTATAAATTATGATGGGAAAAATGCTTCAGTAACATTACAGGGGAAAGCCGTAGCAACATTTGTCTGGTAAAAATTTATATCATCTTGTTTCATTCATCAGGTAAAAAATATTGAAAATGAAATCATTTTGTAAAATAAAATTTCAAATTGGCGTACTCTTTTTAGCGTGCAATATTTTTTTTAGTGAGTTATATGCACAAGGGTTTTTAAAGGCAGATGGGGAAAAGATTGTAGACGCAAAAGGGCAAAATATTTTATTAAGAGGAGAGGGGCTTGGCGGCTGGATGTTACAGGAAGGTTATATGCTTGGAATTAACGAAGATGCGCAACAAAACAAAATCAGGTCACGGATTGAAGATATGATGGGCACGAAGGAAACAGAAGAATTTTATGATGCGTGGTTGCATAATTTTATTCAAAAGATTGATATTGATTCGATGCATGCGTGGGGCTTTAATTCTGTAAGGTTGCCGATGCATTATAATCTTTTCACTTTGCCTGTTGATAAAGAACCGGTAGCCGGCGAGAATACGTGGCTTGATAAGGGTTTTCAACTGACGGATAGTTTGCTCAGTTGGTGTAAAGCAAATCACATGTATCTTATTTTGGATTTACATGCGGCGCCCGGCGGACAAGGTAATGATATCAATATTTCTGATCGCGATGCCACCAAACCTTCTTTGTGGCAGAGTGAAGCCAATCAGCAAAAGACCATCGCGCTTTGGAAAAAATTAGCTGACCGTTATAAGAATGAAGAATGGATTGGGGGCTATGATATTTTGAATGAACCTAACTGGGGATTTACTGATACCGTTAATGACCTGAACGGAACTAAGGAACAAAATAATGCGCCTATAAAAAAATTATTTCAGCAGATAACAACAGCTATTCGTTCTGTTGATAAAAATCATATCATCATTATTGAAGGCAATGGTTGGGGAAACAATTATAATGGAATATTACCAACATGGGATAAAAATATGGTGCTTAGTTTTCATAAATACTGGGATTATAATAAGCCTGAAAATATAAAACGAATTGTTGATGTACGCAATAAATATCATGTTCCGGTTTGGTTAGGTGAAACCGGTGAAAATTCCAATGTGTGGTTTACAGAAGAAATCAGTTTGCTGGGAAAAAATAATATAGGATGGTCAATGTGGCCGCTAAAAAAAATGGGTACTAATAATCCCTTGCAAATAAAATCAAATTTAAATTATGATGAAGTAAAAAATTATATGAATGGAACCGGAAGAAAGCCAAAAGAAAGTAATGTATACAGTGGCTTGCTGGAGCTTGCAGTATACGCAAAATTGGAGAACAATATTTTTCATAAGGATGTAATTGATGCTATGTTTCGACAACCATTTTCATCAGAAGCCATTCCATACAATTCATACTATTTAAAAGATAGTTTGTTAATCCCGGCTGTAGATTACGATTTAGGAAGAAATGGAATTGCTTATTATGATTTGGATACAGCTAACTTCAGCACATCGGGTGATAGAAATGTTGGCAACCGGGGACATGTATACCGCAATGATGGAGTGGATATTTATAACGATTCATCAAAGTATGATACTTATTATGTAGGAAGTATAGAAGATGGCGAATGGCTGCAATACACGATTAATGTGGTGAAAGAAGGAAATTATAATTTAAATATTACGATGGCATCTGTCAGTGATGCAGGCAAGTTATCTATAACTGATAATGGAAATATAATGGTAAAAGAAGTTGCTGTGCCCAATACCGGTAATATGAATACCTGGCAAACTCTTATCGAAAAAAATATTTATTTATCTCAGGGGAAAAACAGGATAAGAATTCTCGCAATTAACGGTGGTTTTAATTTAGAAAGTATTCAGATAAATTAACCCTCATGCAAAATAACGGTGTAGCTTAAACGAAATTAATTAAACCTGTCCGGATCAAATGCTTTAATATTCATACTGGTTGGTTCATCATTTATAATTTCGCTTACCAGCTTGCCGGTTGCTGCACCAAGACTCAATCCCAGCATGGCATGGCCTGTTGCAATTACTAAATTTTTATATTGATTTGTTTTTATAATCACTTTAATTTTTCTTTTGACTTTATTATCCCACTTATTATTACTACTATCATTATTATTATAATCATTATCGTCACAATTAACATTAATGACCATTTGTGTTTTTTTCTCATCATTTGTT
>CBIGQT010000517.1:0-2905 GCA_966191655.1 uncultured Ginsengibacter sp. | reverse complement strand
TAAGGCTGTCCATGCATGAGTCTTATCCCAGAATAAGCATAAGTGCCCATCGCCCGTATCATTATAATAGAATAAGGTATTGTTGCCCAAGCGATCCAGTTCTTTTTTAACTTGCTCATAAAATAAAAAAAAAAATTTGGCGTGCTTCTTTAACCTGGTTGTGTTGTTCCTGCTTTTTTGATCTTCACTTAAACTGATTTCCCGGGTAATATAGGTTGAGTTTCTAAGATCCAGGAAATAGCAACTGGATAAAGCTTCCTTATAATTATCAGCTAATAAAGTCATAATTGTTTTACAGATTTCGCGTGCCTCATAAATATACATCCCTTTTTCTTCCAAAAAAGTAGTAACCTCTAATTAAGAATGTTACACAGATGATAACTTTAACAAAGCAGGAAGAAGTATTACTAACGATAAAGGATATTCGACAAAGCCTACGAAATACAACTTCTTTATGTCCGGACTTTATCTGGCAATGGTTGAAAATTTTCAATGCCAATACACGCGCTTCTTGTTCGTCTATTGAATCCGGCCACATAGCCTAATTTTCTCAACCAGTCATGAACCAATGAATGACAATTGAGATTGTACTTGTCAATATATCCCCGCAAGGAAAGTTCCTTTTCAATATGATCTTTACAAATCTGGTGTTTAAGTTTTACACTTTTTTTGTGTAAACCTATTTTAGAACAAGTCACTCCCTTCATCGCTGAATTCTCTCCTTATTGTACCATTTACTAAAAGACACCCATACGTGAAATGCACTTCGCGAAATAAAGCTTGACAAGGGTTTCCGGCAATTATATATTTGTTTAAGTGGGGTATTTAATGAATGCCTTTACCTGTCTTAAAAAGAAAAAAGATATGGTGTAGAATCAAATGTATTACAATTTAAAAATTTATAAATCATGAAAAAAGAACCTTCAAATTTTAAAGTGCAGGAACTCAAAGCAATGGCTGCACAAAAGATTGCAGTATCTGCCAACAGCAAAACTGTAGTAACTAATGACCCGGAAACAGATGCGCTTGCCAATGGCGACGCTGTTTTCCTCTTCAGGGGACGTGATGCCGCCGACCCTAATGGAAAAAGCTTCGAAGTTGTTGTAAACAGCAGCGGCGCTGTGGTAGACAGGGAGAAGGCGGAGAAAGAAGCAGGAAGAAAATTATTTCTAAGCCCGGTATTGGAAATAAACCCGGAATTTTTGTTTCCTTTTCCTGCTGCAACAGGCACTATCACTATCTCCCCTACTGAAAATAACCTCACTCTTAAGGAATGCGATACGCTGGAGGAGGTAATTACCGTAACGATACCCAAAGATTCGAAGAGAAAATTAGATATTTATTTTCTTGCAGATACTACCGGCAGTATGGAGAATATAATTGCGGCAGTAAAAGCGGGAGTTCCCACTATTATTGGTGCAATTCCGGCCGGTAACGATATCTTTTATGGTGTAGGTAATTACAAAGATTTTGATTCAGTTGATCCTTACGCTTTTCAGCACCAGTTAAGCCCTACTGATCCTGCTGTAAACTTACCAGCCATACAAGGCGCCATAAATGCATGGAATGCAAGTGGCGGTGGTGATACTCCGGAAGCACAAATATTTGCTTTTGACCAATTGGCACAACCACCGGGCGGAAGTATTGGATGGAGGCCGAGTTCAAAGCGAATTATTGTGTGGTTTGGTGATCAACCAGGCCATGATCCATCAGGAGGAGCAACACTTTTATCTGATATTGCAAAATTGACAGCAGAAAATATTTCTGTAATTGCAATAAGTGTTGGCGATAATCAACTCGACGCTACCGGGCAGGCAAGTGCTATTGTTTCGGCAACAAGTGGTTCATTACAATCTGGCATTAATGCTAATACTATAGTAAATGCTATTATTACAACTATTAATGGCCTTATATCTGTAATTAACAATGTAAGTTTGGTTGCATCGGGCGGTACTGCGCCATTTGTAACATTCATAAGCCCTGCTGCAGGGTATGGACCGTTAAAAGGTGATACAAGTCATACATTACCTTTCAATGTAACCTTTACGGGTGTGAAGCCTTGTGACGATAAAGACCAATTTTATTCAGGAACACTTGATGTGGTTGCAGATGGAATTGTGGTAGCACAAAAGAAGGTGGAAATAAGAGTGCCAGCATGCTGCAAAAAGCGTCGCTACAGTTATAGTGTTAAATATGTAATAGGTATGTATGAAGGTGCAGATTGCAATACCAAAAATGCGGTGAATGCCGGAAATTATACAACTGAGGTGAATATTCATAACTATCAGCAAAAAGAAGCTTTTATACAAAAGTATATTGTGCCTCTTATCTTTAACGGCGAGCCAATCGGACGTGAGCCAAAGCTTTCCCGCATACTTGCAAATGATAAAATTGTTTTGCCTCCATACACTGCTACTATGGATGATACTTATCGCCTTGCACAGCTATTGTATAAGGAAAATCCTCCCTGCAATGCTCCTTTAAACATTGGCTTTTTGCATATTATAAGCAGTATAGAACTTGCAGTAACAGCAGTATATACAGCAGCTAATATTAAAGTTAAAGATGGAGTTCCTTCAATTGAAATAAAAGAAATAACAGGAAAAGCAATTCCAATAGTAGATGATACAGTCTCTCATGGCGATGTTCCTATCGGTTAATTGATTGTATCTACATTAAAAAAGGCCTCGTAAACAACGGGGTCTTTTTTTTATCTAAAAGTTTTACTTCAATCCCCGCAATTATTCTAAACCCATTTTTGAAAGATACCATCAATGCCAGATGGATTTGAAGCAAGAGCCCACGCAGTTTATTGCTGTAAATGGATTACAATATTTAAAACAGTCAAGAGAACCAGGGCATTAAAACATGGCTAACGCTAAGGGCTATCCGATAAATCCTGTGC
>CBIGQT010000516.1:0-2907 GCA_966191655.1 uncultured Ginsengibacter sp. | reverse complement strand
CTACCACAATCAATCGCTTTATCCCGGATGTCTTTACACCTGCCTGAATAGCCTGAGCGCCCTTTAAAAATTCCTTATACAAATTAGGATTCTTCCATCCCGCGTTATATGCGCTGATTACAGCCTCTTGTCCTTTTACGGCATTCTCAACTTCACTTTGATTTAGAACATTTGCTTTAATTATGGATAGATTTTCTTCCTGTTTTATTTTTTCAGGGTTACGAACGATTGCTGATACCTGGTGGCCTCTTTGCAGGAGTTCATTTAGAATGGCCGTTCCTACGAAACCTGAAGCTCCTATTAGTGCTACTTTCATTTTACATATTTTTAATAAGGCAAAGATACCTCCGGGAAGTACCTGCCTCCATTGAGTATAAACAAGAAAAAGCATTGATTTTGGTCAATGCTTTTCGTATTATAATGTTTATTTATTTGTTGAAATTCTTTTCCTGATTCGACTTAAGGTTTCGGGTGTAAGACCGATGTAAGAAGCAATCATGTGCTGGGGAACCCGCTGGACAATATTGGGGTAAAGCGCAGTAAAATCGGCATACCGTTGTTCTAAGGAGGAACCAATAATAGAGGTTAATCGTTTTTGCATGGCTAAATAAGCACCAGTTATATTCAACCGGGTAAAGGTTTCATATTTGGGTACTTTTTGAAGCAATTCTTCATGTGCGGATTTAGTGATAAGTACCATTTCTGTATCTTCCAATGCATCAATATTGTATGTTGCCGGTTCGCCGGTAAGAAAGCTATATAAATCTGAAATAACCCATCCTTCTAAATCAAACTGGATGATGTGTTCAATTCCATTATCATCGACAGAATATTCTCTTAATGCTCCTTTCTCGACAAATGCGATTGAATTGCAAACGTCCCCTTCCTGTAAAAGATATTGCTTCCTGCGGAGATTTTTGTGCGTGAGATAGCTTTTAAATACGTCCTGTTCTTCCTGTGTAAGAATTATTTTTTTATTGAAATTCAGGAAGAACAACTCGTACATAAACCTTTTGAATAAGTATGTAAAGATGCTAAAAGTCTGTTGATAGTATTATACAATAATTTACATAATTTTCATAAAATTAGTTTTAGTTTTTACATGAATGTTATGCCCTGTTTTTTAGTTCTTTAAAGATCATTTTTGAAAGTACTGCTTCCCATGTTTTCGCTTTTGCTTCCATTTCTGACATTGCGTAAATATTGTTGACATTACTGTCATAAAATGATACTGAAATAGTTTCAGAACTATTTTTAAAAGCAAATTTTAAATCAATGCTTCTAAGATGAGGTTCAAATTTTGCTTTCTTTTCAGTTCCAATAACGATGCTGTCATATTTTTTTTCGACAGTGCATTTTTTTACCTCTTCCATAGCAATGCAAATGATATTACCGGCATTTTCAAAATCAAAAACTAATAGCATCTTCTTTATGCCATCAAGACCAATGATCCTGCTTCTTAATAATTCCTGGCTTGAAAATGATAATCCCTGTTTGGAGCCTTCCTGGCTAAAGAGGTTAAAAAATGTTTCATTGCGTTTCTTAACTTTTTTCTTATTAATGAGAGTAAAAATTAATGGGATACTTGTAGCGCTTATAATAATAAGCAAAGCGATTATTATTGTTGACATGATAATACAAATAATAGTTAATAAATAAAATTAACTCCTGGTTAGAACAACCAAAAGATGAAGTCATTAATTAAAATAATGGAAAATTAAAAAGGCAGAATTACCAAAAATAATGTTCAGGGAAAACCAATTTCAATCCTATTCGTTTACAATATAAGTGAGGCTGCACAAAAAGCTTTCCTTCGTAAAAAAAATCTGCCCGGCTTTGAGAACCTTCTAAATTTATAAAATTGGTAAAAGAAAAAAATCTGTATTGGGTAGTTAAACTATTGCGATGATTAGAGTTAATTATAGCATCAGCGTAACCATCACTTATGGAATAATCAAGATACCGGCTGTTAATTGTTTGCCAAACACCTCACCTGCATTGCCCTGAAATGGAGCAATAAACAAAAAAGATGATAGTATGAGGGATAACAAAAAACGCATAAGCCAAAGGTATCTTTATAAATTGTAATAAATTGTGAAAAAGTGTGAATCTTATTTATCGTTGGTGAGTTTTATACCATCAGTCTTAAATGAAAAACCCGAGTTAAGTGCGGTGCCTAACATGACTGCCTGAATTAACGGTCCACTTATGGACTTTTTAGCTGACCAATTAATAATAAAGTAAGCGCCAGCCCCTCCCTCAGTATTGGATTCCACTACTACAAATGCAGCAGAGTGCATCGGCTTTAATAATAAAATTTTATTCAGATATTTTTTAATTAACTCCCCTTTTGAATTGTAATAATCAACTTTCGAGATAAAAATACTATCAGAGAAATCTGTACTTCTAATGCTTAATGTTGCAGCGAGATTAAGGGGACGTGTACCATCTAATATATAAACGTGCGAATATATAGGAACATATATGCTAGTCTTAAAAGCTATTTTAGATGTATCTATTGAAATATACTCATATTGTTCACTTGGATAGTGAATAGCAGGATCATCTTTTTTGTTATTGCAGGAAATTACAGCACAAACAAATAAAAAGTATAACATAAATCTTAACACTATGCAGGAAAATAAATTGTGAGGTGAAGTAAATATTTTTAATTTTCCAATTACATTCTCTCTAAAATTACATTACAATCTACTAAAGCTACTAATTATTATCTCCTTGATTTATAGTTTTTTTAATAAGAGATTTGTATAACAAACCTTCAATATGAATTTGCCGATTATATGGAAACGCTGCTTTCGAAGACGGAATAAAAGAACTTGAACAAATTGCATTGAAAGAAAGAAGGGCTTATATGTGTTCTGAAGCAGTGTGGTGGCGGTGTCACAG
>CBIGQT010000515.1:0-2908 GCA_966191655.1 uncultured Ginsengibacter sp. | reverse complement strand
TGTCTCAGCGGGGTTTTCCGTGTACACTCTTCCGATTTAAAGTACTCTTGCCGGACCCCGATGCTGAATATACCTGCCATCTACTTACTGACCCTGTTCCCGCCTGCCTGCTGTACAGGAAGCGCCGGGCCAATATACCGACGCCCTTAATGCGATTTTATTAGTGCTCTATCTCTTTTCTGCGTGTTCTCAAAAGCCTTATGGTTTAACCTTTCTTTAACCATGTAACAAATACATTTGCGAACTTAACCAGACTTTATGATGAAAATTGTGTTTGTAATTTTTACCTGTTTCTTTTTTTCTTATGCTTTTTCACAGGATTCAACCAAAGTGACCTCTTCCGATAAAAAAAAATTTACACTTCCCAACAGGCCTAACGATCATTTATTAATTCAATTTTCATACGATAGCTGGTCCGGAATGCCCGATAGTATTAAAAGCCATAAGAAAGGATTTCCAAGAGGCTTCAATGCATATTTTATGCTGGATAAGCCATTTAAAACCTCACCTAAATTCAGTATTGGTTTAGGTGTTGGAGTAAGTACAAGCAATATATACTTTGAAAGAATAAACATTGATCTGAAATCTAATTCAATTCGTTTGCCTTTCACTTCACTCGACTCTTCAAATCATTTTAAGAAATACAAAATAGCTACGGCTTTTCTTGAAGTTCCTTTGGAATTCAGGTATTTATCGAAACCGACGGAACCAAATAAGAGTTTCAAAGTTGCATTGGGCGGACGAATAGGAGCATTAGTGAACGTACATACAAAAGGGAAAACGCTGCAGGATAAAAATGATCGTACTATTAATGAGTACCTGGAGAAAGAAAATAGTAAGCGGTTTATTAATGGAACAAGGTTTATGGCTACTGCCCGGGTAGGCTATGGTATTTTCTCCGTTTTCGGAGCATATCAAATCAATAGTATTTTGAAAGATGCGGCGGGTCCCGCTATGCATTTGTACCAGGTAGGCCTTACACTCAGTGGTCTTTAAATTCTTTCTTATCTTTTAATATTTACAAAAGTTATATTTAAAACGTTCAGAAAATCGTTTGTTATTTTTGCTGATAAATATTTCATTTGATAGAAAAAAAAATAAAAAGCGAATCAGCCATTGATGTAGTTCTGGTAGGTGTTATTAAGCAAGACGAGAGGGAAGAAACTGAGAATGAATATCTCGAAGAACTTAAATTTTTAGCAGAGACTGCGGGTGCCAATACCCTTAAAATTTTTACACAAAAACTTGCCCATCCTGACAGCCGCACATTTGTTGGAAAAGGAAAGCTGGAAGAAATTAAAAAATATATTTCAAGGAAAAATGTTGAGCTCGTAATTTTCGATGACGAACTTACCGGATCACAAATTACCAACATAGAAAAAGAACTCCACATTACAACAATTGACAGGAGCGATCTTATTCTCGACATATTTGCTTCACGTGCAAAAACAGCCCAGGCTAAGGTGCAGGTAGAATTAGCCCAATATCAATACATTTTGCCAAGACTTAAAGGCATGTGGAAACACCTTGAACGGCAGGGTGGAGGAATCGGAAGCCGTGGCCCCGGGGAAACAGAAATTGAAACGGACCGGCGTATTGTAAAAGATAAAATAAGTCTCTTACGTAAACGGCTATCCGAAATAGATAAGCAGGCATTTACACAACGAAAAGAAAGGGGTGAATTTATAAGAGTGGCGCTTGTTGGCTACACCAATGTTGGCAAATCTACTATCATGAATCTCCTGAGTAAGAGTGATGTTTTCGCAGAAAATAAATTGTTTGCAACTCTCGATACCACAACAAGAAAAGTTGTTCTCGGGCATACGCCGTTTCTTCTAAGCGATACCGTAGGATTTATACGAAAACTTCCCCACCATCTTATTGAAAGTTTCAAAAGTACTTTGGATGAAGTGAGAGAGGCAGATATTTTATTACATGTGGTTGATATTTCTCATCCAAAATTTGAAGAACAACTTGCGGTGGTAAATAAAACTTTGCATGAACTAAAAAGTGATGATAAGCCGGTGATTATTGTGTTCAACAAAATGGACGAATACGAAAAAATAACGTTTGATGAATGGCTTGAGCCTGGAGTAAAACAGGAATTACTCCAGGAATTAAAAGATAAATGGCAGTTACAAACTGAAGGCAATTGTGTTTTTATCTCAGCCACAGAAAAAATTAATATCGCTGAATTGAGGCAAACGGTTTTAAATAATGTCAGAAAAATGTACCAGGTAAGATATCCGTACAAAGCCGAATTTTTTTATTAAGTAGCCTTAAACTTTTATTTACTCCAGGATTATATGTTGATCTATGCATACAAAAAAGTACAAGTGGTATAAAATTGCTGAGACAGATGCGGAACTACAATTTGGTAAAAATAATATTATGGAAATTGAGGTTAGAGATAAAATTATTTGTATTGCGAAAACCTCAAAAGGTATTGTTGCATGCGCTGCAAAATGCCCTCATGCAGGTGGCGATATGTCACAAGGATTTTTAGACAAAGATGGAAACATTGTTTGTCCGATACATCGCTATGCTTTCAATTTTGATAATGGAAGGGACGTAACCGGTGAAGGATATTATTTAAAAATTTATCCTGTTGAAGTAAATGATGCTGGTATTTTTTTAGGAATAGAAGAAGGAGGTATTTTTAGCTGGTTAAAATAGTTTGAAATCAATTTTTGTAACATATTAAAAATAGCTATTTTTGCCACCCGTTTTAAGAATTTGTTTCTGAAATGGATATTCCTCCTTAGCTCAGTTGGTTAGAGCATCTGACTGTTAATCAGAGGGTCTCAGGTTCAAGTCCTGAAGGGGGAGCAAGACCAGGAAAGGGTTTCATTGATTTGAAACCCTTTTTTGTTTTTCGGATTTGGAAACAATTTGCACACACGATAGT
>CBIGQT010000514.1:0-2910 GCA_966191655.1 uncultured Ginsengibacter sp. | reverse complement strand
ACAGGATTTGTGCGGCAAAGGAGATTCGAACTCCCACACCCTTTCGGGCGCTACCCCTCAAACCTGCCTGCCGGTAGGCAGGGTAGTGCGTCTACCAATCCTGTCTGCCGACAGGCAGGTTCGCCATCGCCGCATTTCTTTTCATAATTATTTATTCGGAATGCAAATTTAATAAAACACTTCAATTAAAAATCTATGTATTTAATACAATTCTGAAAGTGGTTCCCTTATTAAGTTCAGAAGATTTTACATATAGTTGCCCTTTATGATATTGCTCAATTATCCTTTTTGAAAGTGATAAACCCAATCCCCATCCGCGTTTCTTTGTCGTAAAACCCGGTTTAAAAACTTTGGGAATATTCTGGCTGCTGATACCTCTTCCGTTGTCTTTCACATCTATAATTATATACTTATTTTGTTCTTTAATTTTTACATTAATTATTCCTTTTCCATCCATTGCATCCAATGCATTCTTTAAAAGGTTTTCAATGACCCAATCAAACAACGGCCCTGAAATTTTTGTAATGACTGCTTCCGGTGGAGCTTCTACGTTAAAGGTTACTTTATCAGTTGCTCTCCGTTTTATGTAAGCAACCATTTTTTGTACCTGCTCAGTAATATTGCAATCTTCTAATTTTGGAGCGCTGCCAATCTTCCCAAACCTGTCGCTGATCAGCTTTAAGCGGTTTACATCTTTTTCCATTTCAAAAGAAATAGATTTAGCGTTTTCATTTTCTTTCAGCATTTCTACCCAGCCTTCTAATGACGAAATAGGTGTTCCCAGTTGATGGGCTGTTTCTTTCGCCATGCCGGCCCAAACCTGGTTTTGAGTGGATCGGTTCCTGGTAGAAATCGCATATAAAGTAATAATAATAAAAAGTGCTACAATCAACAATTGCACCATGGGATAATATCTTACCTGTTTTAACAGGTTAGAATCGCCATAATAATATTTATTTATAATCAGGGGATCTTTGCTTATTTCAACTGTAATGGGTTCATGTTGTTTCTTAAACTCTGCCAGTTTTTTATAAACATAATTACTGTCTCCTTTTAAAAGAGATGAATCAAGATTTAAGACTTCTCCGGATGGTTTGTCATTTTCATCTGTTTCAATAATAGGTATATCCTTGTTTTCTGAAGTGATGATGTTAGTAAGGTCAAGAGCGGGTTTTTCTGTAGTTTCTGCACGCGTTTTTAAAGACTGTACCCATACATTAACTTTCTGCCGCTCTTCAATGGCAATTTTTTTTGCCAGGAAATTTGAATAGAAAATAGTTCCCGTAACAATTGCAACTGCTATCACCGCAAGCCATGTTCTGAAGTTAAAAAGTTGACCAAGCATTTAGAAATGATTATTATCAAATCTAAAAGCTATTTCCGATAATTATCGGAATTGAAATCTAAAATTTTTATGTTTGTACTATATTAATATATCAATAATTGATCTCTTTACCTTCAGTCGCCATTGTAATTCTTAACTGGAATGGGAAATCTTTTCTTGAAAAATTTCTTCCTTCGGTTGTGGCATCTTCCTATAATAATCTCAGCATTAATGTTGCAGACAATGCTTCTGAAGACGATTCGATTGATTTTTTAAGAAGAAATTATCCCGAAGTAAGGATTTTGTTAAGCGATAACAATGAGGGATTTTCCAGGGGGTATAATGCCGCATTAAAAAGGGTTACAGCCGATTATTATATTTTGCTTAACAGCGATGTACAGGTTACTGAAGATTGGATTGAACCCATTATTTCTTTAATGGAATCTGATGAAAAAATTGCTGCCTGTCAACCCAAGATTTTATCTTTCAGGAAAAGAAAACAATTTGAATATGCCGGAGCCTGTGGCGGCTTTATTGATAAATTAGGCTATCCATTTGCACGCGGAAGAATTTTTGAAACATGTGAAAGCGACACGGGTCAATATGATAATTTAATCCAGATTTTTTGGGCTACAGGCGCTGCATTGTTTTTGAGAGCCAAAATATTTCACGAATTAAACGGGTTTGATGAAATTTTCTTTGCGCACCAGGAAGAGATTGATTTATGCTGGAGGATGCAACGTAAAGGGTACTCGATTTATGTAGTTCCTTCGTCAGTAGTGTATCATGTGGGCGGAGGTACATTGCCAATGGGTGACAGAAAAAAAGTATATCTCAATTTCAGAAACAACCTGATAATGATGACTAAAAATTTACCTGCACCCGAAAAAGTATGGAAAATCCCTGTAAGAATTTTTATGGATATAATAGCAGCTTACCGTTCTTTAATAGATGGTAATTTTAGTACATTTATTTCAATTGCATCTGCACACATGGATTATGTGAAGTGGATAGTTACGGGTAAGAGGGGGGATAAATTTTCAAAAACAAAAATGAAGGATATAACGCCTGTTTATGACGGCAGCATAGTTTGGCAATATTTTATAAAGCAGAAGAAAACATTTTCAGAAATTATTCCTTTTAAAAAATGATTTTTAAGCTCAAACGGTTATTTTTGCTGAGCAAAATTTAATATATGGACCACGAAGAAATTCTTGATAATCCTGGTAATGCTGATAAGGATATTGCCCACAATTGGGTTTCCTCTTCACGTTTTCTATTTTATTGCCAGGTAATAATATTTGCTGCATTGGTTTTAGGTGGATGTTATACCATGTATGCGCATAGATATAAGGGCAAGCCGAATGTGGAAGTTCCTGGCAATACTTTGTACAATCCGCAATACAAATAAATTTTGCTTACGAGTCTGTAATTATTACTTTTGCAATCCATTTTTTTTTGTTCTTATTATTTACGAAGGTAGCGTTCCCGATAACTATCGGGATGGTAGAGCACGATAGTTCTTTTGATATGCGGAAGTAGCTCATTTGGTAGAGCACGACCTTGCCAAGGTCGGGGTGGCCGGT
>CBIGQT010000513.1:0-2912 GCA_966191655.1 uncultured Ginsengibacter sp. | reverse complement strand
AAAGTTTTTGCTCGTCTGCGGCATTCTCTCTTCATTGCTCTATATCGGCATGAATATTTTTATTCCAATGCGGTTTGAAGGGTATGACTCCGCCTCTCAAACCGTGAGCGAATTATCGGCAATTGGCGCCCCGACAAGACAATTGTGGGTTTCCCTGGGCATCGTGTACACATTACTAGCGACAGCTTTTGGATGGGGAGTCTTGCAATCGGCAAACCAAAATCGCCGCCTGAGGCTTGTTGGAGGTTTGCTGATGGCTTATGGATTTCTTGGTCTTTTCTGGCCTCCAATGCACATGCGTGGTACTGAGAAATCTCTGACCGATACGATGCACATTATTTTTGCTGTCGTAACTGTTATTCTTATGATGCTGATAATTGGATTTGGAGCATCATCATTGGGCAAAAGATTCCGTCTCTATTCAATCGCGACTATGCTTGTTCTTATTGTGTTTGGCATCCTGACCGGATTAGACGGTCCACGAGTCGCAGCAAATTTGACCACCCCATGGGCGGGTGTTTGGGAACGAATTAACATCGGCGTTTTTTTACTATGGATAATTGTGTTGGCCATTGTTCTGCTAAGAGCTGACATGCCAGTTTTTGAAAAAAACATTAAACAGGGTGATGACCAGGAAATGTTGTATCTTTTTTGAACAACTTACAACGAAAAAAATTGACAAATAATTTTGGATTTCTCATTGACATTCATAAAGCAGAAAAATAATTCATCTAATGTGAGAATAAAAAATCGGATTTTTACAATTAATTAATATGAACAATTTTTCGCATTTGTGATATTTTTGTAAACATGCAATCTTCTCCTCAAAACAGTGCTCTCTTTACCCATTCATCTATGGGCATTGTGGTGGTTAATGGCAACGGGGAGATAAATGCTATAAATCCATTTGCCTTAAATCTTTTTGGATATTCACCTGAAGAAATAATTGGTAAGCCGATTGAAACACTTATACCGGGCAGGTTTCATAATAAGCATGTGCATCACAGGCATGCATACACGAACGATCCAAAGAGCAGGCCAATGGGCGTAGGATTGGACCTGTTTGCGGTAAAAAAGGATGGATCAGAATTTCCGGTTGAGGTAAGTTTGGGTACTTATACAAACAATGGAGAGAAGAGTGTGATCGCGTTTATTAGCGATATAACTATACGAAAAAAAGCAGAGGAAGATATAAGGAAATTGAATGATGAATTGGAATCTGCAGTGGAGCGGCGAACGAAGCAACTTACGGATGCCCTTCATCAGCTGGAACGTTCAAAAGAAGAACTTTCAAGTTTACTGGAGAAAGAGAAAGAACTAAACGAGCTCAAGTCCAATTTTGTTTCAACGGCTTCGCATGAATTTCGTTCTCCGCTAAGCACTGTTCTTTCTTCGGCGTATTTAATTGAAAAATATTCCTTGACGGAAGATCAGCCTAAAAGAGAAAAACATTTACAAAGAATCATTTCTTCAGTAAATATGCTCACTGATATTTTAGATGATTTACTGAGCGTGGGTAAAATTGAGGAAGGTAAAATACAGGTAAGATTAACTGAATTTAATATTGAAAACCAGATTAACAACATTGCGGAAGAAATTAAAAACAATTTGAAAAAAAAGCAGGAGATTGTTTACCGGCACGAAGGAAATCCCTGCGTTGAAATGGATTCATCGTTATTGAAACATATTGTGATGAATTTAGTTTCAAATGCAAGTAAATTTTCTCCTGAGGATAGCTGTATTGAGATGAAAACCATCTGCAACGATAAACAGGTTATCCTTTCTGTAAAAGACCATGGCATTGGTATTTCTGAAGCCGACCAACAGCATTTAATGGAACGCTTCTTTCGTGGAGCCAATGCGGTAAATATACAAGGAACAGGACTCGGCCTGCATATTGTTTCCAAATATGCCGAACTTTTAAATGGAAAAGTTGCATACATAAGCGACTTTGGAAAAGGCACTGAATTTGTTATTACATTTAACTCTTAAAAAATTGTATGAAAAAGATTCTGCTTATTGAAGACAATGACGATATACGTGAAAATACCGCAGAGATATTGGAGCTTTCCAACTATAACGTGATTGTGGCAGAAAATGGAAAAAAAGGAGTTGAAAAAGCCATTGAGTGTTCACCTGATCTTATTGTATGTGATATAATGATGCCCGGACTTGACGGATATGGCGTTCTGCATGCAGTACATAAAAATGAGCAAATAAAGAATACGCCTTTCATTTTCTTAACTGCAAAAACAGAACGCTCCGATTTTCGGAAAGGGATGGAACTTGGCGCCGATGATTATATTACCAAACCCTTTGATGGAATTGAATTATTAAATGCAGTAGAAAGTCGCCTGAAAAAAATTGATCTGCTAAGAAGCGAATTGGCACCCGGCCTGGAGGGATTACAAAACCTTATAGAAGCAGCCGGCGGTAAAAATAGCCTCGCTCTTTTTACTGAAGATCGGGACATTAATCGCTACAAAAAAAAACAAATAATTTATTCACAAGGCAACCATCCCAACAGGCTTTATTATGTACTGAAAGGCAAAGTGAAGACTTTCAAAATTCATGAGGATGGCAAGGAACTGATAACGGAACTTTACAGTACCGGTGATTTTCTCGGCTATATTGCTCTTCTGGAAGAAGCCGTTTATAAGGATACCGCTGAGGCACTGGAAGAAACAGAACTTGCGATAATTCCTAAAGAAGATTTCGAAGAACTGGTGAAAAAAAATGCCGAAATAGCGAAAAAATTTATACAGTTATTAGCCAAAAATATTACGGAGAAAGAAGAGCATTTATTAGGGCTTGCTTATAACTCTTTGCGCAAAAAAGTAGCAGAAGCATTGCTGATGCTTCAAAAGAAATACAATACCGAAAATAATGAAATGTTTACTATAGACATTAGC
>CBIGQT010000512.1:0-2915 GCA_966191655.1 uncultured Ginsengibacter sp. | reverse complement strand
CCCGTAAACCAAATCTTACTAATGCCAGGGCATCAATACTGATCAATTCATTTATTGGTATTGTACTGTTACCTTCAGAATGGTTCTTAAGTTTCATAGTTTTTCCATTCAGGCCTTTTGCTGCTAAACCGGTTGGATTAATACGTATATAATAGCCCGTCACACCTGTTTCCTGAGCCAGTCGCGTATTTGTTACATAAGTCCAATGTTCAATATTACTGTTCCAATAATCAGCCGTTTCGCGGCAATAGGAAGCTACATCCGGTTCATTATTTTTTTCTGCAAAATCGGCTGCCGCCAATAACGCCGAAATTTCTGCCGCCAAAGTAAATATCGAGATTCCATCTTCTTCTTCCCAACGGTCCTGGCTTGTAGCCGGTCCGTTCTTTACGATATAAGCAACTGCTTTTTTTACAATCTTCCAATAGGCCTGAATCATGTGTGCATCCAAAGCTCCGTTAGTGCTGCATAAATTAATCAATAGAATTGGTAATGCTACCTGGTCTATTTGAACACCCGTCATGTTTGCCTTGCCGGACAACCACATATTTTGCGGCCAGTGTCCATCTGCTTCCTGCGTTACCATCAGGTAGTTTATTACTCTGAAGGCGTCGTCCTTCGAATGCATGGATAAAAAACCGCCGGCAATTTGTACAAGATCACGCGGCCATACCAAATGATAACCCCCGATATCATCATCTCCTTTTGAAAAGCCCCAGGGGATAGACATGCTTGCTATAGTACCGCCGACAAAAGATTTGGATTCGTGTATGCGTAATACGGCTGCGCTAATGCGGGAAAGTTTTCCGGAATTATTTTGTAAATCTTCCTGTTGTATCAGCGAATTTTGCCATTCCGTCCATTCGCTGATATAACGTTTTTTGGCATAGTAAAATCCATCTGTAATACTTGCCCAGGCATGGTGTCCTGCTTCAGTAGCATCGTATCCAAAACCTACTGCGAGAATAAATGAATTATCAGATTCTGTTAAATCTATTTCACCGATCATTGCCACATTGCCATCCTCTGCACGCTGGTACTCTATGGTCATTTTTTTATGTTGGGCAATATCCTGGTATCCGTCTGAAACACCCACATACCCTACTGAACGTTTTAACCAGTTTTGAGAACTTGCCAGAGCTAATACCAAACCATTTCGCTCAGCAAAAATCATAGGAACACCTTTATAATTTCCTACCCATGCTGTGTTTCCACCACCACTGTTAGATAGATGCGGGGCAAGTAACACATACAAATGATAATCATTTTTCGCACCTTTTATTGGCACAAATTCAATTTTCTGCAACAGCGTATTTCGCAGGGGATCTGTTATGATTTCTTTTTTAATCTGGTATTTTCCCTCCAAACATTCGTTGGTGATTTTATATGCAGGTATTCCATCGCCCTTCATTTCAGTGAAATGTTTTGTATCTCTTTTTTCTTCAGAAAAAAAACCTTTCCCATCGGTTACAATCAATTCCATGTCTCTTGTACACGCCTCATCTTCCCGTGGAAAATACACTTCATTAATAATTCCATGACTTATCGTGAAACTCACCCGTGATAGCGAGTTCAATGCCTTACCCACACCAGATTTTGCACTTGAGGTCCAGCGTGCAGGGATACCCGGTTTGCCGGGCGGCATTGTTGAATGATTAAGCATAAATCCATATTTATTTTACTGCAGGTTTCCCTCATTACCAAATGAGGCTCAAATATTAACTGGCATTAAAGTAACCTCTTAACTTCAGGAGTTAATCCCAGAGAAGGCGGCCTGATGTCGTTCCGCACAAATGCAAACCGATTCAATCTCAACATTTGAGTGTGTGGTTTCAAAAGCTAATATGTTAAGCCTTGAAGTGGCAGCGGGAAAATGAAATCCTGGAAAATACTATGCCGGGCTTTCTTTACATGAATTGCGAATTTATTTAAGCTCGTATGCATAGCAAGAGCATAATCTTTATCTAACTTGCCGATAATAGCATTGATTTTTTTCAATTCTTTTTTTATTTCATCCCGCTTATTTTTATCAAAGGGAAAATATCTTTCTACTACATATTCAAACTGCTCTTTAAAAACTTTTTCTACTTCACCATAATAAGAGAGTAACAAAGGCACCGCCGTAAAAGTTTTTAAATGTGATAATTTAATGGCATCCGCCTTTTGCGCTTTGTTAACTTCATTGAAAGTGCATGAAGCCAGCACCGACACCAATACAGGCGCTTTATATAAAAGTTGTCTTTCTTCTTCTGTTAACCTCTCAAATTGTGCTATCATGCCATTTGCAATTTTTTACTTTCTATCGTTTCTAACAGTTTGTTATATGCTGTATTAAATTTTTCTATTCCTTCATCTTCCAGTTTCTGAGTAATGACATTTATGTCAATTCCATTATCCTTCAACTGGGCCAATATGCTTGTTGCTTTATCCAGGTCGTTCTCCAAAAGGTTTGCTAAACGACCGTGGTCGTTGAAAGCTTCAATAGTTTTAAGCGGAAGCGTATTGATAGTTTCATTGCCTATTAAAGCCTCCACATATTTCACATCACTGTAGGAAGGATCCTTGCTGCTGGTGCTTACCCATAGCAGATGTTGTCGTTTTGCGCCTTTTGCTTCAAGGGCTTTAAAGCGCTCACTACCGAAAATATTCTTGTACATTTCGTAGGCTTTTTTTGCGGAGGCTATTGCCACTTCTCCCTTCAAGTTGTACAATCGTCTTCCCTTAAGAAGTGGGTCTGTCAACACATCAATCCGGCTAACAAAAAAGCTTGCTACAGAAGTAATTTGGTCAATGGGCTGATTAGCGTCAAACCTGTCTTCCAGTCCGGATATATAGGCATCAGTAACTTCTTTATATCTTGGCAATCCAAACAGCAGCGTGATATTTATATTTATTCCTTCGCTGATACATTTGCG
>CBIGQT010000511.1:0-2917 GCA_966191655.1 uncultured Ginsengibacter sp. | reverse complement strand
CAACCTGGGTATAGCAAGTATTACTAACCAGGCACTCACTGTGCCGGTGGAAGAGTTTACAATTTCCATAATCCCGGGCGGCGCACAGCACGGTACGCTTGTGATAGAATGGGGTTCCTTTAGGTGGACGGCACCGATAGAAGTGCAGTGATAAGTTTCTTTTACCATGTTCTCCTGGGACTCTTCAAATAAAAAAATCCTTTTACCGGGCCATCCCTTACAAAGTTTTAAAAAAATTAGGAACTGTTGCACAGCGCAGTTTTCGGTCGGAGACAAACTAAGCGTAATAAGAGAATGAGGCGATACCGGCGACAAACCAATATTCTTGTTGATATTTTTAAGGTAATAAAAACACCTATAGCTTGTTGAACTTTTGGTTAACGATATTTCCGTTAGAAAAATGAATAGTAAGCAAATAGGAACCAGGGGCTAACGAACTGATATCTATTGTGCTGGCATCTGCGCTGGGCGAATACTCAATAACCCTTTGGCCGAAATAATTAAAAATCCGGATATTACTACCCTTAACGTTGTTGTTGCTTCCAATTTGAACATTTATAAAATTTTTTGCCGGAACCGGCCAGATATTTACAGTAGAAATACCTGTTATGTTCACCGTTTTAGTCTTTGAATAAGTTATGTTCCCGCTAAAATCCATTGCGCTTATTCTATAATAATTTATTCCATAGCCAGGCCTTGTATCTGTAAACGCGTACGCCATCTGTCCCGTTCCAGGTTTATTAGCCTGGTAGCCAATGCCGTTCCATGTTTTGCCGTCAACACTCCACTCAATATTATATCCTTTATTATTTATTTGCTGCTCTAATGACCAACGTAACGAAACCGATTTATTATCAGGAGAAAATGCTGTAAAACCCGTCCAGTCAATGGGTAAAATATAGTATGGATAATTGCAGGAAGTAAGGTCAACCACCAGACCTGTTGTGCTAAAGGAATTTATGTGGGTAATAGATAAATCATTATTTAGCAGATACAAGTCGTCTACTGTACACAAAAAGATCCGACCGGTTGCGCTGGCAGATATGCCAACGAATGCAAGATTTGAGGGCGTAGGTTGTGTAGGCGGCACCATTTCGTTTAATGTTATCGATGCCTGGCGACTTGTTGGCAGGGGAGCGTTTATTTCATAGAGGCCCCATTGGGTGGTGCTGGCGGCAATAATCCACAAATTACCAAAACCGTCTATTGTCATATCACCATTACCCAATGCAGCAAAAGTAGAGAGAAGGTTATTACCTGACTGATCTACCAGGTTCGACCCAATTGATGCCCAGGTATTGTTGACAATATTATAATAGCAAAGGTTTCCCGATATATCAATGCAGTAATAACCGGTGCCATCGGCACTTACACAACCTTTTACAGTACTTCCGGAAATTGGGCTATTAGCAAGAACAGTATAAGTATTTGTTGAAGGCTGATACGAAACAAAATCCTGCGATCCGGCACGGTTATCCTGGAAATAATAAAAGGTGCCATTCTGTATATTGAGCCCGATTCCGTTTGCAGTTGAAGTGGAACCTGGATACTGCGGATCATTTTGATTGGTAAGAGAAGTTCCGATACCTGCGTTATTTGCATTAATTGGCACCACATTTCCGTTCGATTCTACACCGTAAATAGTATCGATAGGGTCCGAACATAGCTGCGCATCGGTATTTTGCCCATATAGGGCAACAATCAGCAGAAGAATTGTTATCTTGAACTGCATTTTTTTGCAAATTTTAGGACTCGGACTATTTAGATAACGGATTTGTGGCGGGGAAATTATACGAAACCCGATTTCCATCTAAATGTGGCAGAAGAAAGGGTGACTGTTTATAGGAATTTCAACTCTCGTAGGGGTTTATAAGCGCCGCCACCGAACCATTTTTAGCTTCAAAGGATACAATATAACAGTAATGCCTATTCGCAATTGTTTTAAAGAAACAACTCAACATCCGTGGTTCGTGTGTCCGCAAAACAAATGATTGCGATTCGCAAGACAAACCCGGGGAAGGGGTATCTCGTTATTCGATCATCTCCGCAGGCAATGAAAAAAGATACTTTATTTTTGCAGGGCGAATGCGATTGTATGCGGATAACGTCAGATAATAAGCTGAAGAAATTAATTTAATTGGCGACAGATTGCTGATAAAACCTACCGCCCGAATGAACGAACTGCAAGTGGCCTATACCTGATTGACCAAACAATTAAGCGGGACAGGAGCGCATAAGCCTTACTATGTCACTATTCGCTATATATTGGAACATCTGTTGCAGTTAAGTATTTGTTATTAAAATAACCCGGTTTACAAACATCCAAATAAACAAATAAATTTGATATCTGATCATTAATTGTATTTTATGATTCAGCTATTACTCTCACTTGTATTAACATTTCATGCCCCCGGAGCTTACTGGCTCAAAAATATGGACAGCGCTAAAAGCCAGGCAAAAACAGAAAATAAATATATCCTTTTAAATTTTTCAGGCTCTGACTGGTGTATCCCCTGCATGAAGCTGGAGCAGGACATTTTTAATTCGGATGAATTTACCAAATACGCCGCAGACAACCTTGTACTGGTAAATGCCGATTTCCCAAGGAAGAACAAGAACCAACTTTCGAAACAACAGCAAAAAATCAATGACGCTATTGCAGAGATATATAACCCGCAGGGAAGTTTTCCTTTCACATTGTTACTCGACAGCAGTGGCAATAAAGTAAAAGTGTGGGACGGATATTATAAAAATGGGCCGGGAAGTTTTGTAAATGAAATTAAAATTGCCAGTGGCAAAGACTAAACGAATGCAGCCAAAAGCCTACACAAGAGAATTAAAGCTGATGGGTAACCGCTTTGCCCTTACTGCTGTAGCGCATACGGAAGAGTGGGCCCAGGCAATGATAGATGAAGGT
>CBIGQT010000510.1:0-2923 GCA_966191655.1 uncultured Ginsengibacter sp. | reverse complement strand
TAGATATGAAATATTCGTTTATTTATTTTGTCTTGTTTATACTTCTTACATTTATTTCGTCAACAATATTTGCCCAAGGCAATAGCCAGGTTGCCTTGTTTAACGGCAAAGACCTTACGGGATGGAATTCTTATATAGGGGCGCCCCTGGATGACGCAGGAAAAAAACTTAGTGAGATTCCCGTTGGATTAAACAATGACCCCAATCACGTTTTCAGCATAGTTCAACAGGATGGAGAAAAGGTAATTCGTATTTCCGGCGAAAATTGGGGATGCATTTATACATTGAAAGAATATTCGGATTTTCACCTGCAACTACAATTCAAATGGGGAACGCTTAGCTGGGGTCAAAAGAAAGGAAAGAAAAAAGATAGCGGTGTGTTGTATTTTTCTGTTGGTGATAATGGGGCTGATTATGGCGCATGGATGCGTTCCCAGGAATTCCAGGTGGAAGAGGGAAACTGCGGTGATTACTGGGGTGTAGCCGGGGGGATGGAAGATGTTCCTGTTATAAAAAAATCAGATAGTGAATATGTTTATAGTCCATTGGGTGAAATGAAAACCTTTAGCGCAAAAAGTGCAGTGGGCAGGCATTGTATTAAAAATGGAGATGCGGAGAATGCTACCGACGAATGGAATACGCTTGACCTCTATTGCCATGGTGACACAAGTGTTCAAATGGTAAACGGAAAAGTTATGATGGTGCTTTATAATTCAAGGCAGTGGGAAAACGGGCAGGCTATACCGTTAGTAAAAGGAAAAATACAGATTCAATCAGAAGGTGCAGAAATTTTTTATAAACATATTACGATTGAACCACTGAACCAGATTCCGGAAGCGTTTTTAAAATAATTATTGATGAATGCCTCCTATTTTATAAATCATCTTCAACTACAACCGCATCCTGAAGGAGGCTATTTTAAAGAAACTTACCGTGCAAAAGAAAACATACCTGCTTTAGCATTACCCAATCGCTTTGGAGGTGAAAGAAGTTTTTCGACATCGATATATTACCTGTTAAGACAGGGCGAGCGCTCCGTTTTTCATAAAATAAAAAGCGATGAATGCTGGCATTTTTATGAAGGCCAAACTCTATTAATTCACATAATTGAAAACAATGGCATTTATCAATGTATCAAATTGGGAAAAAATTTGATGAATGGTGAAGCATTTCAATATGTTGTTCCTGCAAATACATGGTTCGCTTCAGAACCTGCTCCGGGTAGTTTGTTTAGCCTTTCCGGCTGTACCGTTGCCCCGGGCTTTGATTTTGCCGATTTTGAAATAGCAGGTAAGAAAAGCCTTTTGTCTTCTTTTCCTGAACATAGCGATATTATCAACCGGCTCTGCAAATAACATTGCTTCAATTATTCACCCCAGGCTGTTACCATAAGATTTCTGCTACCGCCATGATCCCGGTGTTCGCACAAGTAAATTCCCTGCCATATTCCTAATGCAAGCCTTCCATTTATTATAGGAATACTTACAGAACTGCCCAATAGCGCAGCTTTTAAGTGAGCCGGCATATCATCACTTCCTTCTGTATTATGCCTGTAATCAGGATCGTTTTCAGGAACAGCTTTATTAAAATACATTTCAAAATCTTTTCTTACTGTAGCATCAGCATTTTCATTAATGCAAAGTGAAGCGGAAGTATGCTGAATAAAAACGTGGCACACACCGGCTTTAATTTCGTTTAACCATGATAGTGAGTTGCCTATTTCATTTGTAATAATGTGGAAACCTCTTTTCCTGGCGGAAAGTGTTATCGATTGCTGATGTATTTTCATGAGAATAAGTTTTATCTTTTTCAATTTAGTTATAAAAAATTATGGAATGGTTTATCATTATATTGAAAAATAAATCAGGAACATAATTGGCTTAATTTTACAAAATAAGCAAATTAAGCATGGCGAGGCCTCCTGTAAATACACTTCCGAAACCCACTCTCAAAGAAAAATTCGCAGCGCTTGGAAACCTGCCGCGATTTTTTAAACTCGTATGGCAAACCAACCATTGGTACACGATACTTGACGGGCTGCTGAGATTACTTCGTTCAGCCATTCCCGTTAGTATCCTCTATGTGGGCAAACTTATTATAGATGAAGTCGTATTGCTGAGCAAAGGACACAGCAGTGATCATAGTTATTTATGGCAATTGGTTGCCGCCGAATTTGCATTGGCTATTATATCCGATGGGTTGAGCCGCGCCACTTCTTTAGTAGATAGTTTACTGGGCGATCTTTTTTCAAACTATACTTCTGTAAAGATAATGGAACATGCCGCCACATTAGATTTAGACCAGTTTGAAGATTCTGAATTTTACGATAAGCTGGAGCGTGCCAGGCAACAAACGATTGGCCGTACCATCCTGCTATCACAAATACTTACGCAGGTTCAGGATATTATAACCATGGCTTTTCTTATGGTTGGATTAATGGCCTTTAATCCCTGGCTTATCCTGTTACTGTTAGTTGCTATCGTTCCTGCTTTCCTTGGTGAATCTTATTTTAATGATCGCAGCTATGCGCTTACCCGCGGGCAAACACCGGAGAGACGTGAGTTGGATTACATGCGCTATCTTGGCGCCAGTGATGAAACTGCTAAAGAAGTTAAGCTGTTTAATCTATCGGGCTTTTTAATAGATCGCTTTAAAACACTCAGCAATAAATTTTATGACGACAATAAAAAACTCTCCATTAAAAGAGCCTCATGGGGAACTTTATTTGCTTTACTTGGAAGCGTTGGTTATTACACAGCATACATTGTAATGATATTAAAAACAGTTGAAGGTGCACTCACCATTGGAACACTCACTTTTCTTGCAGGATCGTTCAGGCAACTAAGAAGCCTGCTCGAAAATATTTTATCACGCTTTACGTCAGTATCACAGGGAGCTATTTATCTAAGGGACTTTTTTGAAT
>CBIGQT010000509.1:0-2925 GCA_966191655.1 uncultured Ginsengibacter sp. | reverse complement strand
AGCGATTATACTGCGGCTGTTTTTGCCAATATTTTAAATGCGGAAAGTATAACTATATGGAAAGATGTGGAAGGTGTAATGAATGCCGATCCCAAAGATTTACCGGGTGCAGTAAACATACACGAACTTAGCTATAAAGAAATAATTGAAATGGCGTATTATGGCGCACAGGTAATACACCCTAAAACCATAAAGCCCCTGCAGAATAAAAATATTCCTTTATACGTAAAAAGCTTTCTGAATATACAACTACCCGGCACCGTTATAACGGCAAAAAACCCGCATCATCTTCCACCCATAATTGTTTATAAACGCAGCCAGGTATTAATTACGCTTGAATCCAGGGATTTTTCTTTTGTGGAAGGAGAACCCATAAATACATTGTACGAAATTCTGGATGAAGTAAAAATAAAGCCCAATCTTACGCAAAATGGCGCTATCAGCCTGTTTGTATGTGTAGATGATATTCCTGAAAAAACTGAGAAAGTTGCAGTAAAAGCCTCTGAAATTTTTGATGTTCAATTGGAGAAGAATCTAACGCTTCTAACGATAAGGCATTATACGGGAGAATTTTTAAATAAGTTAACAGAAAATAAAACAATTGTACTGCAGCAAAAAACTACAGATACAATACAAATGTTAATGAGGTAAACCTAATCAATAACATAATCTCCTTTACGGTCTATTAATATAATAGGCACCTGGTGCGTTTCTTCAAACTTATCATACGCATCTTTCAGCTCCATTGCAAATTTTTGAAGGCCCGGATTATTTTTTGCTGTTAATTTAAAATATGCCATTGATATTTTTGAATCATATCTGAAGGGAAATACATGCACAGGAATAAAATCTTCCCCACCGGCTTTAGCGTAACCGGCAATAAGAAAAATCTCCTCAATATCATCATCGGTAACAGGGATGCATCCAACAGAAACGCAGCTTCCATGAATAAAAATTGCATTTCCAGGACGAAGTGAATCACTTAAAATCTTATCTGAGGCATTTGGATAATTTAAACCTAATGCAAGATGATAATTGCTGTGCGTATTAAATTCATTAATGTAATAAAACCCCTCCGGCACCTGGTAATCGCCCTGTAATCTTTTTGGCCCCATAGTGCCGCTTTGCATACAAACTTTATAAATTTTAAAAAGCTTATATTTTTCGCTTACCGAATTCTTTACCCACACTTCGAGTTGGGCGTCATATTTAAAACTGCGTATATATACATATTTCGCCGGCCATTCTAATCCTTTTGATTTAAATTCTTTTTGTAGCGTATCTTCTTTGCTGGTAATATTACCGGAAAGTCTGAATGATGATTTTTCATGCGCAGTATAAGAATTCTGTGCATACGAAGTAAATGACGTAAAAAAAACTACGGATAAAAGGGAAAAAATGCAGAGGATTTTATTGATCATTTTTTTCTATAGTATGTTATAGTAACAACGTAAAAATAAAAATTTTATTGAAAAAAAATCAAACCAAAAAATTCTTAACTAATAATTATTTCTTTTAAAAAGAATAGAAATTATTTTCATTACTCACTATAAGTTCCCACGCTCTGCCTGTTCCCTTTCAATAGCTTCAAACAACGCTTTGAAATTCCCCTTCCCAAAACTCTGCGCTCCCTTGCGTTGAATGATCTCGAAAAACAATGTAGGCCTGTCTTCCACCGGCTTACTGAATATTTGTAAGAGATATCCTTCCTCATCTTTGTCTATTAGAATTCCCAATTCACTCAAAGGTTTTAAATCTTCATCAATATGGCCTACCCTATCTAAAACTGTTTTGTAATAACTGGCAGGAATTTTTAAAAATTCAACCCCTCTTGATTGTAATTTCGTGACAGTATCGATGATGTTGTTGGTGGCAATAGCTATATGCTGGCAGCCTTCACCATTATAAAATTCAAGATATTCTTCTACCTGGCTTTTCTTTTTTCCTTCAGCGGGTTCATTGATAGGAAATTTCACATAGCCGTTACCGTTACTCATTACTTTGCTCATCAGCGCAGAGTATTCTGTAGAAATATCTTTATCATCAAAACTCAGTATATTTCTAAAGCCCATTACATCCTCATAAAATTTAACCCACTTGTTCATTTGATTCCAGCCAACATTTCCAACACAGTGGTCAACATATAAAAGCCCTGTCTCAGTTGGATTATAAGCACTTTCCCATTTGCGATAACCGGGCATAAAAATTCCTGTGTAATTTTTTCTTTCAATAAAAAGATGCACTATTTCGCCATAAGTATGAATGCCGCTTATAACTACTTCCCCGTTTTCATCTCTCATACTGACGGGCTTCATATAACTTTTACCTCCGCGTTTGGTAGTCTCTTCCCAGGCGCTTGTTGCATCGTCAACTTTTAATGCCAGAACCTTGACACCATCTCCATGTTTAGTAATATGATTGGCAATTTCACTATCATTTTGTAATGAAGTAGTTAATATAAACGTGAGCTTATTTTGCCTGATAACATAACTGGCCCTGTCCTTCACACCAGTCTCGGGGCCTGCATAAGCGAGCGACTGAAAACCAAAAGCCGTTTTATAATAATGCGCTGCCTGCTTTGCATTGCCCACATAAAATTCTACATAATCTGTTCCAAGCAAAGGCAGGAAATCTTTCTGTTTTTTTTCATTTTTTGAGGGAGCAATCGTTGGTGTTTGCATTGAAATTTTTCAGTAAAGGTAAATAATTTAAAAAGCACAAATTTTTAAGATTACAGTCTTGCGTTTTTTTCATTCTTTGATAAAATTTCAAACATTTATCTTACAGAAAATTTTTAAATGAAGATTGGCATATTGGGTGGAGGTCAGCTGGGAAGAATGCTTTTACAGGCAGCGATTAATTATACTGTGGAAACTCATGTAATGGAGAATGATGCAGAATGCCCGGCTGCTCATCTTTGCCATC
>CBIGQT010000508.1:0-2932 GCA_966191655.1 uncultured Ginsengibacter sp. | reverse complement strand
ATAATACTGCAAAAAAATAATTTATCTAAATTACGATACATCAATTATCCGCATCTTTTATTGACGGCCGGGTATCATTTGCATTTCGATGTTCATAATTTATTTTAAAATCGCTTAAGTCGGGCTGATACTTTCTTTTGCGCTGCAAGTCATATTTATAAATTGTTTGTCCAAGTTGGTACATAAAGGGCCAGCCAAGGGAATCATAATCATATTTGTTATCATTTAAAATTTCATCACTGTTTACATAAATCGTGGCAGCTAACATAAATTCAACTTTATTTTTAAAATCGGTTACATAAGAAATATCAGTTAAGAAGCCATAAGCCCATCCAACCTTATTAAATACTCTTACATAAGAAGGCGGGTGATGCGTACTGTCGCGAAAGAAAAATTTTACATAACTGTCGTAATATTTTGTTGTATCATATTTGGGATAATTTGTCTCCGACGGGTATTGCGATAAATACTGTTTTAAAAAATCACGGTCATCTTTGGTAAGGTTAAACTGCTGTTTTGCTGAAACTGAAGAAGAAAACAAAACTGACTGTAATATTTGCTGGTAATCTTTAAGCGAAACATTATTGGCTCCGGTAAAATCAATCGGCTCCATTATTAAACTATCCTTACTGTTGTAATGCCCTTTACCCAATTTTACGATATGCGAATAATCAAATGAATCTGTGTTGTATTGCATAGGTTGTGTATAGATTACCGTACCCTTCTTATCAAGAAAATTTATTGGATTTGTATGGCGGTTTTCCTCCTGGTTAAAATCCATAAATTGCCGCACTATACGAACATCGTTATAACCCATATGATGTAAATTTTCGTTTATGGTTTGCTGGCCCGCAAATTGATACATCCTGTTATAAGCATCATTATCACTTATAAGAAATGCTTTCTTTATAAAATGGGCAATAGAAGGCAAATTATTTTCAGACGTACTGTCGTATAATTCTTTTACCTGGCGCGGATAAACGCTGTCAAATTGCATAGCAGTATATTTATTTATACCGGCAATTTTCATTTCATTTAATTTTTGTAAGGAAAGAATTGCCAGCGGCAGTTTAACCGTAGAGGCAGGATTGAAATAAAAAAGTGAATCAACATTATAATAATAATTTTTAAAAGACGGTTGATTGTTTTTATCGCGGTTAATCTGTGTGTAAATTATTTGCAGCCTGTAATAATCTGGATTTGATAAAACTTTTTGAAAAAGCGTGTCTTTATTATTACTTAAAATATCTTTTAGCAATACATCTGTTTTTGGTTGTGCATTGGCGAAGCGAATAACGATTAACAATAAAAGGCAAAATGAAAGGCGCATAGACGAAATAATTATTATAATAAATTTTGAACGATGGTTTCGGCAAAGCTTTTTAGGGCAGCTATAATGGCTTCTTCTTGCATTGTTTGTGTCTACGAATCATTTACTCCATCACATTTTCCAAATGAACCAATCTTCCATCGCTTGACATTCCTTCAATGATTACCCGAAAGGCTTTGCTTATATCATTATTATAAAAACTGAAGGTTACTTTATTATTCTCCTGACTGGTAATTACCTGGGGGTTCCAGTATAAGGTAGTACGTACATCTTTCTTATCGTCATCTTCATTAACCATACTATAATTTGGAGAATAAAATTCACGCATAGAGGTATAGCCCCTTACGGTATTATTGCTTAATCCTTTGCCTTTCTCCATTGGCCTGTCGTTACCCCTCTTTGTATAAATAGCAATAGCGCCGCTACCGCCGCCGCCGGTGCCTCCAAAAAAGGGAGGACGTAATACTTTTACATAAGCCACATCAGAAATTGGAAGTGTAGAAATCATATCTGCATCTGCAGGGGTTTCATCAAGATACATTTGCGGAGTTCCACCGCGCCATTGAAGAGTAGGAGGGCTTCCCATTGTAATTTGTAGTCCTGCTACTTTACCCTGCAGGTAATTAAATATACTAATGGCACCTACAGCAGTGGGATCGTTCAGCAGATCGAATTGATAAGCATCTCCGCCACTAAATAAACCGGAGGTGTACTTATCATCTAAAATATCCACTTGCTTTTTTGCTTTAGCCTGGATGGTTACGGTTTCCAAAACTTTTGCGTTATACAACCTGGCCAAATCTTTTTCTTCCTCTGCAAGTTGCAGATGCCTGTAATTTCCCAGTGTATCTGATACCTGGTTGTTAAACATGCCGCTTGCTGCAATATTATTAGCAAAAGGCTGAAGCTTATTTTCCATAAATTGAACAGACGCATCACCGAGCCCGTTTGCTTTAGGAAGCTGGTAATAAATACTTGCAGTGTCAAAAAGAACAACAGACGGATCATTAAATGTTCCGTTAGATTCTATAGGAACGACTATCATTTTATTATCCTGCTTTTTTTGTTTCATTATTAAAACAATGCTTCCCGCATCACGTAACTGTGAAGGCAAAGCGCCGTATAATTTTCCGGAAAGCGTTAGATATGACGTATCTTTTGAATAATTAATTTTAGGAAACCTTCCTGCTGTTACATCATTCCATTTAAACCTGCGCCATCCGTGAGTAAGCATTATAAGATCCAATTGCTGCGCCATAGAATCGGACGTATTGGAAAAATAGTACGAAGGATTGTATACCTGTCCTTTTAAATCTCCGGTTAATAAAAGATGGGAAATAATGTTGTCGCTGCTGTCGGCATCAATGCCAATGTCGGTTACGGCAACAGAAAAGCTTGCAGCAAGACTATCCGGAACCGTAATAGAAACCTCATCTCTTGCTCTTTTATTAAGGCCCCAATGTTCTACATTCATTTCAGCGTTAAATAAATATTCACTGTTATTAATGTAAGTAATTCTTTCTGCAAGAGGATTCCAGCTATTATCGAAAACTGTAATAGTTAAAATACCGCTTGGCAAATCTATTATAGGAATACTGCCTT